>CAYSAR010000089.1:0-8565 GCA_964428985.1 uncultured Gemmatimonadaceae bacterium
ACCGGCACGCGCGCATGTGGGATCGGCGCGGCGCGTACGCGACTCCTATCCGGGCGCACGAACTCGGGCGTGTACGTCGCGCCGCGCACGACCAGCACCGTGCCGTCGGCGAAGACGCCCCAGGCATCGCGCGCCGCGAATCCCGAGGCGTGCACCCTGAGCTTCCCGTTCGCGCGTTCCGTCGGCGCCGACGTCGGCACCGGCAGCATCGCGAGCGTGTCGTATCCCTCTTCGCCCGGCGTCAGTCGCACGATCGCGAAGGAGTCCGCTACCTGAACGGCGCCGCCTCCGACGGTCATGCCCTGGAACATCGCATACCACCGGCCGCGCCCATCGCTCATCTCCGGCACCGGCTGGCCGAAACGCATGATCGCGCCGCCCGGGCCGGTCACGGCCGAGGTGCCCACGGGCGTGCCATTGGGCGCGAACATCAATCGCCGCGAGTTGCCGAGGTCCCACGCGACGGCGCTGTCGCCCGGCATGCGCACGACCGACGCGAGCATGCGATACTCGTTCGGACCGGCGCCTTGGCGACCGGTCTCGCGGAAGGTCCCGCTCGTGAAGTCCGCGACGCCGAGACGTCGCTCGCGCGTGTCGTTCACGAGCACGCGGCCGTCGGCGACTTCGACGATGATGCCGATCGCACTGAACGGCTCGGGGAACTCGACCATCGGCGTCGTGAGCGGACGCGCGGGGCGCGCCTGCGCCGATGAAGCGCCCGCTGCGGCGACGACGATGGTGGCGAGCGCCGCGACGACGCGCAGCGGCGGGAGCTGGACTCGGACCGGCATACGCGCACCTCGAGGACGGCGGGTGGCGGGATGCCGCCCGACGGGATGACACGCGAGCTTCCCGAAACCCACGCGGGGCGCGTCGCCGGTCGGCGCCGCGCCCCGCGTGCTGGATCCGACGCCGACGCCTACTCCTCGCCTGAACCGAGCTCGATCTGCGGGTCCCCGCCACCCGACTCGGCAGCGCCCGCCCCGGCGTCGACCTCCTCCTTGTCGTCGCTCACGACCCGCGCGATCGCCGCGACGACGTCGCCCATGTCGAGGTTCTTGAGCTTGACGCCCTGCGCGACGCGCCCCGTCTCGCGGATGTCCTTCACCGCGCAGCGCAGCGACTGCCCGCCGCGCGTGATGAGCATGAGGCCGTCGTCCGGCAGCACCTCGAGCAGCCCGACGACGTCGCCGGTCTTCTCGGTGCGCTTGACGGTGAGGATGCCCTTGCCGCCGCGGCCCTGCACGCGGTACTCGTCGATGCTCGTGAGCTTGCCGAGCGCGAGCTCGGTGACGACGAGCAGCGACGCCTCGCGCTTCACGACGACCATGCCGACGACGCGGTCGCCGGCGCCGAGCGAGATGCCGCGCACGCCGGTCGTGTCGCGCCCCATCGCGCGCGCATCCTGCTCGTGGAAGCGGATGCTGAGCCCGTGCTTCGTCACGAGCACGACGTCGTTCGTGCCGCCGGTGATCTGCACGTCGACAAGCTCGTCGCCCTCCTCGAGCTTGATGCCCTTGATGCCGGTCGAGCGGACGTTCGAGTACTCGCTGAGCGCGGTCTTCTTCACCGTGCCGTTGCGCGTCGCGAACATCAGGTACTCGGTCTCGGTGAACTTCTTCACCGGGACAATCGCCTTGACCGTCGTGTCGGGCGTGACGTTGATGAGGTTGACGATCGGCTTGCCCTTGCTCGCGCGGCCGCCTTCGGGGATCTCGTGCACCTTGAGCCAGAAGCAGCGGCCGTCGTGGGTGAACACGAGCAGGTAGTCGTGCGTCTGCGCGACGAACAGGTGTTCGACGAAGTCGTCGGTGCGCAGGTCGGTGCCAATCGTGCCGACGCCGCCGCGCCGCTGCTTGCGATAGGTCGAGATCGACGTGCGCTTGATGTAGCCGGCGTGGGAGATGGTCACGACCATCTCCTCGTTCGCGATGAGGTCCTCGATCGAGAACTCGCCCTCGTCGCTGACGATCTCCGTGCGGCGCGGGTCGCCGAACGTCGTCACGACCGTCGCGAGCTCCTCCTTCATGACCTTCATGCGGCGCGGCTTGCTCGCGAGCAGGTCCTTGAGGTCCTTGATCGTCGCGCGGACCTCCTTGAGCTCCTCCTCGAGCTTCTCGATCTCGAGCCCGGTGAGCTTCGCGAGGCGCATGTTGAGGATCGCCTCGGCTTGCTTCTCCGAGAGCTTGAACCGCCGCTGGAGCTGCTCGCTCGCCTGCGGCGTGTCCTCGGCGGCGCGGATGACCTTGATCACCTCATCGATGTTGTCGACGGCGATCTTGAGGCCCTCGAGGATATGCTCCCGCTCGGCCGCCTTGTCGAGGTCGAACTGCGTGCGGCGGACGATGACCTCATGCCGGTGCGCGATGTAGTGCGTCAGCACCTCGCGCATGCCCATGACCTTCGGCACGAGCCGCTTCGTGACCGGGTCGGGCACGAGCGCGAGCATGATCACGCCGAACGTGCTCTGCATCGACGTGTGCTTGTAGAGCTGGTTCAGCACGACCCGCGGGATCGCGTCCCGCTTGAGCTCGATGACGATGCGCGTCTGCGCGTCGGACTCGTCGCGCAGGTCGCTGACGCCCTCGATCTTCTTGTCGCGCACGAGGTCGGCGATCGCCGCGACGAGGTTCGCGCGGTTGACCTGGTACGGCAGCTCGGTCACGACGATCTGCGACTTGTTCGAGCTCTCCTTCTCCTCGATGACCGCGCGCGCGCGCATGACGACGCGGCCACGGCCGGTCTCGATGTACTCCTTGATGCCGGCACGGCCGTAGATGAAACCGCCGGTCGGGAAGTCGGGGCCCTTGATGTGCTCGTGGATCGCTTCCGGCGAAAGCTCGGGATCGTCGATCATCGCCGTCACCGCCGCCGCGACCTCGCGCAGGTTGTGCGGCGGGATGTTCGTCGCCATGCCGACCGCGATGCCGGCCGAGCCGTTCACGAGCAGGTTCGGGAACGCCGACGGGAGAACCGTCGGCTCCTGCAACCGGTCGTCGTAGTTCGGCGCGTAGTCGACGGTGTCCTTGTCGATGTCGGCGAGCATCTCCATCGCAATGCGCGTCAGCCGGCTCTCGGTGTACCGGTATGCCGCCGCGCGGTCGCCATCGACCGAACCGAAGTTCCCCTGCCCGTCGACGAGCGGATACCGCAGCGAGAAGTCCTGCACCATGCGCACGAGCGCGTCGTAGACCGACTGGTCGCCATGCGGGTGGTACTTGCCGAGCACGTCGCCGACGACCGTCGCCGACTTCTTGTAGCCGCGCCCCGGGACCAGGCCGAGCTCGTTCATCGCGTAGAGCACGCGCCGATGCACCGGCTTGAGCCCGTCGCGCACGTCGGGCAGCGCGCGGCTCACGATGACGCTCATCGAGTAGTTGATGAACGACTCCTTCACCTCGTCCTGGATCAGGCGCGGGAGGATCCGTTCACGGTTGTTCGGTGCGGTCATTTTCAGAGGGAAACGAGGGGTCTCGACGCATCGCGCGCGACCCTCAAAGATACCCGCGCGCGCAGGGGTTTTTCAATCGCGATGCGGGCTTTGCGAGGCCTCTCCAAGACGTTCACCACAGGGGACACAGGGGCGAAAGGAACTGCCCTCACCACGGAGTCACGGAGATGCACGGAGGACGGCAATCCGCTCTCGCCATCGTAGTTCCCTGAGCTCCCTGCGCCCCTGTGGTGAGAGCCCTCGAGATCGGGATCACTCCTCCTCGTCCCTCCGCCCCCGCCGCTCCAACCGCTCGCGCTCGGCTCTCCACTCCTCGTACCATCGCCGCGTCACCTCCCCCGCCAAGTCCCGGTTCCCCAACCCGAACGACAGCGCGAGCGCGAGCGCGACCGCCCCGAAGATGATCGCGAACGCCGTCGTCACGATCCCCGTCGCGACCCCGAGCTCCTGGAGCGACATGAAGATCGCGAGCAACACGACGCCGCCGCGCCCGACACGCGCGAGCATCGCGCCGCCGTGCAACGACCCCGTCGATGCCGTGATCAGTGCCGCGACGAAATCCCCGAGCACGATGCCGAGGATCACGATGACGAGCGCCGCGATCACGCTCGGCACGTAGCTCACGAGCTCGGCGAACACCTGCCCGAGGTAATCGATGCCGAGCGTGTCCGCCGCGATCAGCATCGCGGTGAAGAACACAAACCAGAACGCGAGGTTCGCGACGACGCGCGACGGGTTCATGCGCTCCCCCGTCGCGTCGGGCGGCGGCACGACGCCCCCCTGCTCGAGCACGTCGTTGAGCCGCGCCCGACGCAGCAGCCGCGCGACCGTCTTCTGCACGAGCTTCGCGACGAGATAGCCCGCCGTCAGCACCACCGCCGCGCCGAAGAACGCCGGCACGTACTCCCAGAGCCGCAAGAGGCTGTCGCGCAGTCGATCGAGGAAGGACACGGTCGTCGTCGGGCCAGTGGCCCGGGCTAGAAGGTGAGGCGCGCGAACGAGTGACGTCCGCGCATCCCGAACGCGGCGAGCGCCGCCGCCGTCGGATGGAGCTCGAGTCGCCCGAGCAGCGTGCCGCGCCCCCTGTCGGCGAGCGGCTGGATGAAGCGCTCGGTCATGAGGACGCCGGCGACCGCGCCGAGGGTCGCGAAGCCGAGCGTCACCGCGCCCTCGCGCTCGGCCTCACCGGCCACGAGCACGCCGACGCCGACGCCCATCAACCCGCCGGCGACACCGCCGAGCGCGAGGAGGTTCCCCTCGCTGCGCGTGTGGTCGTAGCGGCGCACGAGCACGCGATCGGCGAGCCACGTCCCCGCGAGGCTACCGCCGAGCAGCGTGAGCGCGACCGCCTGGTCCGACGGTCCGGATTCGACGATCGCCGTGCTCGCCGCCGTCGCTCCGATCGCCGCGCCGAGCCAGAGCGACCGCACGTCGCCGGCGGTCACGTTGTAGTCGGCGCGGCCGGCATAGAGGCGACCGAGCGCGTACCCGCCCCACCCCGCCGCCGTCATCGCGATCGCGCGCGATTGGTCGTCCAGACCGCGATCGTCCGTGTCCTCGGGATCGAGGGCATACGCGATCAACCCCGCCGACACAAACGCGAGGTCATGGCCAAACGTCGTCGCGACCGCTTCGCCGGGCGTGAGTCCGCGCCCGACCAACAGGCCGGCCGTCGTCCCGCCGATGCCGCCGAGCAGCGTCACGCTGCCGGCCGTGCTGCGGTTCGTCGGGCCGTCGTTCGCGGTCGCGATCCACAACGCCGCCCCCGCGCCGCGCCACGCCATGCGCGTGGCGAGCAGCTGCTGCGCCTCCGAGATCTCGAGGCGCCGCGAGAGTTCGGCCGCCGCGAAGAACGAGCCCCCCGCCATCACGAGGTATGCGGCGGCCGCCGACACGCCGTTGTCGGCGACGGCGCTCGCGAACGCCGGACCGTAGACCGCGAGCCCCAGGATCGTCTGATCGCGCGCGAACGCGTTGCGCACCGGTCGCGACGTCCCTACGCCCTGCTCCTGGAGGGGCACCACCGCGGTGTCCTGCGAGAAGTCGAGGCGACGCGGCGGCTCGGCCTGCGCGCCGACGAGACCGGCGCACGTCAGGAGCATCACGGACGCGCGCGCGAGCGGCGGGAAGGATCGCATCGGGAGGAATCTAGCGGTCATGTAAGGGACCGGTGCGGCCGGATGACGCGCGGCGGGCGACGCGGGTAGTGCCTATCGCTGGAGTCGGTCGAGCTGCGTCCCTCACCTGGGTACTCCCGATGCGTCGACACCGCCGTCTGTCCACGCTCCTCCTGCTTGCCATCTTCGCCGCCACGCTCGGCGCGGCGTGCTCCGACGGTTCGACCGCGCCATTGCCCGACGGCGGCGTGCGCGTGCTCTTCATCGGCAACAGCCTGACATATGAGAACGACCTGCCGCGCACGATCGCCGACCTGGCCGCGTCGGTCGCCGAGACGCCGTTGGTCTATCGCACCGTCGCCCGCGCGAACTACTCGCTGCAGGACCATTACATCGATGGTGTCGAGAAGCGCATCGCGGCCGATGGCTGGCACTACGTCGTCATGCAGCAGGGACCGTCGACGACGTTGCCGAACCAGATCCACCTCACCGCCTGGAGCGGCCAGCTCGACGAGTTCGTCGTCGCCGCCGGTGCGCGCAGCGCGCTCTACGAGGTCGCGCCGGGCGGGACGAGCCCGGTCGCGTTCGAGGCGGTGCGCACCGCCTACCGCAACGCCGCGATCGAGATCGGCGGCATGTTCATCCCCGCCGCCGAGGCCTTCCTGCTCGCGTGGGAAGAGGATCCCTCGCTGCTCCTCTATCAGGACGACCAGTTCCACCCCTCGGCGCTCGGGACGTACCTGATCGCGCTCGTGCACTTCGAGATGCTCTATGACCGCCCCGCGACCGACCTCCCTGACGTCGCGCGCGTCGACGGCAAGCAGCTCGATGTCGATGCCGCGACGGTCGCGATGCTCCAGCAGGCGGCGCATGACGCGGTCGTCGCCTGGGGGATCCACTGACGCGCGCTACGTGCGCGTGCCGCGCCTGAGATCGAACAGCACGCTGCGGTGGCACGAGGGACAGAGCAGCCACTCGCGCCGACGCGCATAGCCGAGGCCGAAGCTCCCACCGCCGATTGCGCGCTCCCGCATGCGCACGCCGCAGCGCGGGCAGTCGGCGTGCCCGTCGCGCGCGTACGCCCCGCGCACCGCCTTCTCCTCCGCGGCGTCGTACTGCGCGCGCTCGCTCATCCGTCCACCCGCAACACGATCTTCCCGAACTGCTCGCCGCGCTGCATGCGCTCGAACGCGGCGCGACCGTCCTCGAGCGCGAACGTCGAGTCGACGACCGGCTGGAGCCGTCCCGCCGCGAACTCGGCCATGATCGCATCGAACTCCGCGTCATTCCCCATCGTCGAGCCGAGGATCGACCATTGGTGCCAGAAGAGTCGGCGCACGTCGATCGCGAGATCGTGCCCCGACGTGCCCCCGCAGGTCGCGATGCGTCCGCCGCGCGCGATCGCGATCATCGACTGCGCCCACGTCGCCTGGCCCACGCAGTCGATCACGACATCGACGCCGCGGCGCCCGGTCCGCTTGCGGACCTCGCGCCCGACCTCCATCGCCGTATGATCGAGCACCTCGTCCGCGCCGAGCGCGCGGGCGCGCTCGAGCTTCGCGGCACTCGATGACGTCACCCAGACGCGGGCGCCGCGCGCCTTGCAGACGAGCAGTGAGGCGAGCGCGACGCCGCCGCCGATCCCCCAGATCAACACCTCGTCGCCCTCGCGCACCTGCGCGCGCGTGACGCACATGCGCCAGGCGGTGAGCGTCGCGAGCGTGAACGCCGCGGCGTGCTCGTCGCTCACCGACGCAGGGACGCGGCGCACGTTCGTCGCCGGCACGACGATCTCCTCGGCGAACGTCCCCGGCAGATGCTCGCCGAGCACCTGGAACGTCGTGCAGAGCGAATGCTCGCCGGCGAGGCAGAACTCGCACTGCCGGCACGAGATGCCGCCGTTGATCACGACGCGATCGCCGACGGTGACCGACGTCACGCCGTCCGCGACCTCGGCGACCGTGCCGACGGCATCGGCCCCGAGGATCCATGGCGGCGTGATCGAGACGCCGGGGAGCCCGCCGAGCGTCCACAGGTCGAGGCGGTTGAGCGAGGCGGCGCGCACGCGCACCCGCACTGCGCCGGGCCGCATCGCCGGCGCCGGCACGTCGGTGCGCGCCACGAGGCGCTCCGGCCCGCCGTGCGCGTCGAACGTCAATGCTCGCATCGCCTTCCGTTCCCTTATATTCGTGAGAGCGGAACACGCGCCGCGTGCGCGTGTCCTGTGTAGGGCGTCCCCACCCTGACGATCAAGCCGCGATGATCCCCATCAAGGTCCCGCCGCTCGGCGAATCCATCACCGAAGCCACCGTCTCCCGCTGGTTGAAGAAGGAAGGGGACGCGGTTGCGGTCGGCGAGACGCTCGTCGAGCTCGAGACGGACAAGATCACCGTCGAGGTGCCCGCGCTCAACGCCGGCGTCCTCTCGCGGCGCCTGAAGGAAGAAGGGGCGGTCGTACAGCTCGCGGAAGTGCTCGCCGAGCTCGATGAGACCGGCTCGGCGTCCGCTGTCGCGCCACCGGCGTCGACCGCGGCCGCACAAGCTCCCGCCGCACCTGCCGCACCTGCCGCACCCGCCGACCCCGCGGCTCCCCCTGTGTCCCCTGCGCCCCCTGTGGTGGCAGCTGAGTCGCGCGGCGATGTGCGCGCCGCGCCCTCCGCCTCCCGCCTCGCCGCCGAGACCGGCACCGATCTCAGTCAGGTGCCCGGCACGGGTCGCGGTGGCGTTGTCAGCAAGCCGGACGTCATCGATCATCTCGATCGTGGCGGTGTGAAGCTCAGCGATCCCGCCGCGGCGCCTCCGCCGCAGCCACCGAAGCCGCCTGCGCCAGCAGCGTCAGGCGGCACGCCCGCCGCACCCGCCGCACCCGCGACCGCTTCCACCGCGCCGAAGCCCGCCGCCCCAACGGCGCCGGCCGTGCAGGGCAACGGCGCCGGCGGCGTGCGCGAGACGCGCGAGAAGATGACGACGCGCCGCAAGCGCATCGCCGAGAACCTG
>CAYSAR010000090.1:0-1605 GCA_964428985.1 uncultured Gemmatimonadaceae bacterium
CTCGACCGCGCACGCGGCGATCGTCTGGGCGAAGACCGAGGACGGCGACGAGGATGGCAAGTCGATCCGCGGCTTCATCGTTCCGACCGACTCGAAGGGCTTCAAGGCGAAGGACCAGAAGGGCAAGCTCTCGCTCCGTGCGTCGGACACGAGCGAGCTCTCGTTCAGCGACGTGCATCTCCCCGCCGACGCGATCCTCCCGAAGAGCGGCGGCCTCAAGAGCCCCCTCATGTGCCTCACGCAGGCGCGCTATGGCATCTCGTGGGGCGCGCTCGGCGCCGCGATCGCGTGCTACGAGGAGGCGCTCAGCTACTCGAAGGAGCGCGTCATGTTCGGGCGGCCAATCGGCGGCTTCCAGATCCAGCAGGTGCGCCTGGCGGAGATGGTGACCGAGATCGTGAAGGGCCAGCTCCTTTCGCTGCACCTCGGGCGCATGAAGGACGCGGGCACGTTCACGCCGCAGCAGGTCTCAGTCGCGAAGCGGAACAACGTGAACATCGCGACCGACATCGCGCGCGAGGCGCGGCGCCTGCTGGGCGGCAACGGCATCCTCGCCGAGTACGCGAGCATGCGGCACATGGCGAACCTCGAGAGCGTCTACACGTACGAGGGGACGCACGACGTGCATTCGTTGATCATCGGGCAGGCGGTGACGGGGTTCAACGCGTTCTCTTGAGATGATGGTGTGAGGGATGTGAGATGTGAGACGGGAGGGGGGCGCCGGAGACTGCCGGCGCCCCTCTCTCATCTCTCATCTCCCATCTCCGATCTCACATCTCACATCTTCCCTCTCCAAATGAGCGGCGTGAGCCCGAGCACGAGTAGCACAAGCGGCCACGTCTCCCCGCGCCAGAAGGCGTAGGCCGCCGCGAGTTCGCCGAGGCTCTTCTTATCGACGAGGATGCCGACCGCGAACTCGAACGCGATCGTGAGCGCGACGAGGGCGGCGCCGATGAGGAGCAACGACGCTGTTGGATAGTGCGCGGGGATGCCGCGGAATCCGACGCGCGTGATGAGCAGGATCCAGACGAGGCCGAGTGCGAGGCTGATCCATCCAGCGGTCGATTCGGCGAGGTGTCGCTCGAGCACCAGCTCGCGGAACACGCCGTTCGCCGACATCACGACGGCCATCGCGAGCCAGGTGATCAGAATGCGAGTCAGGGTCACTGGTCACTCCGAATCGGGTCCCCCTCGAAGCAACGCTCGGGACGGTGAGTGCGGCATCGGTCGAATCCCGTGAGTCATGTGCGGGACCGCCTGACCCGGATGCCTTGACAGGGTCGGCGCGCCGTTGAACTGTTTCAGCACACTACTACACCGAGGTCCAATCGTGAGCGTCCCGCGGCAGCGCGTCCGGGTGTCCCTCTTCGTCGTGTCCGCGCTCGTGTCGATGGCCTCCTGCACCGCGGAGCGCATCGAGACGGCGCGATTGGCCGACTGGGTCGTTGAGGCCCGCCCCCTCGTGTCGATCGGCGATCGCGAGGACACGGACAGCGTCGTTTTCTATCGGGTCGACGACGCGCGCTGGCATGCCGGCCGCCGCGTGCTCGTCGTCGCCGACGGTGGCGCGTTCGGTCTGAAGGTCTATTCGCCAGAGGGTAAGCT
>CAYSAR010000090.1:1615-8540 GCA_964428985.1 uncultured Gemmatimonadaceae bacterium
CGGTCAACCAGTCTGGTTCCAAGCGGGCATCGTCGTGACGAGCGAGGTGGCCGAGCGCCCGATTTGGTTGGCGCCGCTGCTGCGTCGGCTCACCGACTCGACGCAGGCGCGCGCCGCGCGGCTCGATCGTTCGTCGCTCTTGTTCGCGAGCGACGATGCCGCTCTTCGCTCGTGGCAGGTCTATCGCGACTCGATCGCGCCGATCGCATCGATGACGCTGCCGACGGGACTCTCGCTCACGCATATCGGGGACAGCGCCGTCGTCGGCATCATGAGCGACTCGATCGGGCTCGAGCAGGTCGTCGTGCACACGCTGCGGCGCGGAGCACACGAGCCGCCCGACCGGACGCCAGCGACGCCAGCGGCCGCGAACGACGACGCGCGCCGACAGGTCGCATCCTTCCTGCGGAACCTGGTTGTCGCGCAGGAGGCGCGCTTCGCCGAGGTCGGCGCGTATACGGCGTTCGTCGATTCGCTGCGCCTGCCACCGCTCCCCGAGGGCGCAGAACTGCGGATCCTCGAACGGACCGATCGCGGCTGGAGCGGCGTCGCGTGGTATCCGGCAACGGGCTTCACCTGCGGCATGATCATCGGCCTGACGCCGCCGCCGGGGTGGATGGAAGGGGAGGTCCGGTGTAACTGAAGGTGTGAGGCGGAAGATGTGAGGTGTGAGGTCATTCCTCGCACCAGGCACCCTGCATCACTCCCCGCGACTCGCGTCGCCGGGCACCCTCCCTCCTCTCTACTCCAGCATCACACCCGCGCCTTCCCGTACCGCCGTTGCAGCCGTCGCCGTACCCACTCCGGCATGTGCCGCAACGCGAACACGATCATCCGGTACCGCCGCGCCGGGATCACGACGACCGGTCCCTCGCCGAACGCCGCATCGAGCGACTCCCGAACCACGCGCTCGGCGGCGAGCCAGAGCGCGTTCGGGATCGTGTCCTTGCTGATCTCGGCGCGGCCGTGGAACTCGGTGTGCGTGAATCCGGGACAGAGCGCCTGCACCTTCACGCCGGTCCCCTCGAGCTCGAGCGCGAGCGATTCCATGAACACGCGCTGGTACGCCTTCGTCGCGCAGTAGTTGACGTTGCCGGGACTCGCCGTGAACGACGCGACCGATGCGACGGTGATGATGTGTCCCTCGCGCCGCTGGATCATCCCCGGCAGCACCGCACGCGTGAGGAGCATCGGCGCCATGACGTGCAGCTCGAGCATCGTCGCCTGCTCGCCGATGGGGCGCGTCGCGAGCTTCCCCTTCGTGCCGAACCCGGCGTTGTTCACGAGCACCATCACGCGCTCATTGCGCGCGAGGTACTCGGCCAGCGTGCGCATTCCCTCGTCGCGAGAGAGGTCGGCGGGCCAGGGCTCGGCGACGACCGCGAACTGCAGGGCGAGCTCGTCGGCGAGCGACCGCAGCCGCTCGGCATCGCGCGCGACGAGCAGGAGGTCGAACCCGCGCTCGGCCAACTGCCGCGCGAAAATCGCGCCGAGGCCGGCGGAGGCGCCGGTGACGACGGCGAGGGGTCTTGGGAAGTCTTGGGGCACGCGGTCAAACTACAGGCGGCAGAGGGCAGAGGGCAGGTAGCAGGCCCTTCGCGGCAGCGCTCGGCTCGGTCCGCGCGGATATCCACGCCCTCGTGCATCGCGCGCCAGGCAGTACCCGGCGCGCTCCTGCCCTCTGCCATCTGCCATCTGCCCGCGAGCGCAGGTAAGTTGAGGGGTCACTGAACCCAGAGACTGCATTGAAGATTGCCGTCGCAATTAAGCGTGTCCCCGACATGGACGTCCGCTTCAAGATCGCCCCCGGCGGGAAGGCGGTCGACGAGACGGGGCTCAAGTTCGATATCTCCGACTTCGACGGCTACGCCGTCGAGGCCGCGCTACAGCTCAAGGAGAAGCTCAACGCCGGTGAGGTCACCGTCATCTCGCTCGGCGGCGACGTCGTGCAGGAGACGCTGCGCAAGGCGATGAGCATGGGCGCCGATCGCGCTGTGCAGCTCAAGCATGACGGCGCGATCGTCGACTCGTACGCGATCGCGACCGCGCTCGCCGCCGAGCTCAAGGACGGCGGGTACGATCTCATCATGTTCGGCCGCATGAGCATCGACACGGCCCACGGCGCGACGGGCGCGATGGTCGCCGAGCTGCTCGGGCTCCCCTGCGTGACCGCGATCAGCAAGCTCGACGTCGAGGGCAAGACCGCGAAGATGCGCCGTGAGCTCGAGGGCGCGTACGAACTCGTCGAGTGCGCGCTCCCCGCTGTCGTGACTATCGACGAAGGGATCGCGCGGCCGCGCTATCCCTCGCTCAAGGGCATCATGGCCGCGAAGAAGAAGCCGCTCGACGTGAAGCCGGCGGCGCTCGGTGAGCAGCGACTCTCGCTCGACGCGCTCTCGCTGCCCCCCGAGCGCTCGGGGGGCCGCATCATCGGGGAAGGGACGGCCGTCGTGCCGGAACTGATCCGGCTCCTCAAGGAAGAGGCGAAGGTACTCTGATGGCGAACGTCCTTGCATTCGCCGAGTCGCGCGGTGGCGATGTCCGCCGCGCCGGACTCGAGGCCGTGGCGGCCGCGCGCGCGATCGCCGACAAGCAGGGCGGTGAGGTGCACGCCGTGTTCTTCGGCGCGCCGCGCCTCGCGCAGCACGCGCCGAAGCTCGCCGCCGTCGGCGCCGACAAGGTGCTCGTCGTCGAGCACGCCGCATTCACGCACAACAACCCCGAGGCCGTCGCCGCGACGATCGCCGCACGCATGACGTCGGGCGGCTACGGCGCGTTCACCTGCGCCGCGAGCGCGACCGGGAAGGACGTCGCGCCGCGCGTCGCCGCGAAGCTCAAGGTGCCACTCGCGAGCGATGTGATCGCGCTGGAGATCAAGGGCGACGCGATCACCATCACGCACCCTGGCTACACGGGCAAGGTGCTCCAACAGATGACGCTGACGGCGAAGCCGGCGGTGCTCTCGCTGCGTCCCGGCGCGTTCCTCCCGGTGGACGTCGCGAAGGCCGGCACGGTCGAGTCGCTCGCGCCCGAAGGCGATCCATCGGCGTCGCGCGTGAAGGTCACCGAGACCGCCGCCGGCAGCGCCGGCAAGATCGATCTCGGCGAGGCGAAGGTCATCATCTCCGGAGGACGCGGCCTCAAGGAGGCGGCGAACTTCAAGCTCGTCGAGGACCTCGCGGCCGCGTTCGGCAACGCCGCCGTCGGCGCCACGCGCGCCGTGACCGACGATGGGTGGCGCCCGCATTCCGATCAGATCGGTCAGACCGGCCGGCTCGTGAGCCCCGACCTGTATGTGGCCTGCGGCATCTCCGGTGCGATCCAGCATCTCGCCGGCATGCGCACGAGCAAGACCATCGTCGCGATCAACAAGGACAAGGACGCGCCGATCTTCAAGCTCGCCGACTACGGCATCGTCGGTGACGTGCTCGAGATCCTCCCGGTGCTCACGAACGCGGTGAAGCAAGCCAAGGCGGGGTGACGCGATGACGCTCGCGAACGGGGTGTTCCTCGGCGTCCTGCTCCTCGCGGTCGGCTTCTTCATCTACAATGTCGCGCGCCTCATCGGCGAGATGCGACTCGGACGGCTCGACGACGCGCGCTGGGACTCGGTCCCGGTGCGCGTCGCCAATTTCCTCAAGATCGGCATCTTCCAGGAGAAGATCTTCCGCGACTCGATCGCGGGCCCGATGCACGCGGCGATCTTCTGGGGCTTCCTCGTGCTCGGCGCGGGGACGACCGAGCTCGTGTTCGAGGGCGTGATCCACGGCTTCACGTTCCACGACTACCTCCCGAGCTGGCTCTACCGCTTCTACGCCGTCAACCAGGATCTCTGGGGCGCGATCGTGCTCGGCGCGGTCAGCTTCGCGCTCTGGCGGCGACTGACGCATCGCGTGAAGCGCCTGCTTGGCCGCGAGACGCACCCGGGCGATCCACTCCTGATCCTCTCCTGGATCGCCGCGCTGATGGTCACGATGTTCCTCGCGTCGGCGTTCCTGCAGGTGACCGACCCGACGACGCCGCAGACGATGCGGCCCATCAGCTATTACCTCGCGGTCGCCTTCACCGATCTCGGTCTCGAGCCGGCGAGGGCGGCGACGCTCCAGCAGATCATGTGGTGGGCACATGCGCTGCTCGTGCTCGGCTTCCTGAACTACCTGCCGTACTCGAAGCACCTGCACGTCGCGGTCTCGCTGCCGAACACATACCTCTCGAACACGAGCGGCCCGGGCGTCGTCGGCGCGATGCGCTACATGGACTTCGACGGGCGCGACGCCGAGCGGTTCGGCGCGAAGGACGTCGAGGAGCTGAGCTGGAAGTCGCTGCTCGACGGCTTCGCCTGCACGGAGTGCGGCCGCTGCACCGCCGCCTGTCCGGCGAACATCACCGGCAAGCCGCTCTCGCCGCGCAAGATCATGATCAACGTGCGGCAGCGACTCGAGGAGAAGGCGCCCTGGGTCGCGTCGGGCGCGGGCGGGGCGATCACCATGAAGTCCGACGCCCCGACCGACGTCGTCGGCAACCTGCTGCTCGACAACTACATCACCGAGGACGAGCTCTGGGCGTGCACGTCGTGCCGCGCCTGCGTCTACGAGTGCCCGGTGTCGATCGACCAGCTCTCCGTGATCAACGAGCTGCGCCGCAACCTGGTGCTCGATCAGTCGCGCTTCCCCGAGGAGGTCCTGCCGGCCTTCGAGGCGATGGAGGCGAACGGCAGCCCGTGGGCGTTCGACCCGGGCGACCGCGCGAAGTGGGCCGAGGGACTCGACATCCCGACGATGGCCGAGATGGCCGAGCGCGGCGAGTCGCCCGAGGTGCTCTACTGGGTCGGCTGCATGGGCTCCTTCGACGACCGGTCGAAGAAGACGACCGTCGCGTTCGCGAAGATCCTCAAGGCGGCCGGCGTGCGTTTCGCGATCCTCGGGCAGGAAGAGAAGTGCAACGGCGACCCCGCACGGCGCATGGGGAACGAATACCTCTACCAGATGCTCGCGAAGGACAACGTCGAGACGCTCGAGCGTTACGGCGTGAAGACCGTCGTCACGGCCTGCCCGCACTGCTTCCACCAGCTCGGCAAGGAGTACCCGCAGTTCGGCGGCAACTACCTCGTCGTGCACCACTCGACGTACATCGAGCACCTGCTCGCCGAAGGCCGCGTGCCGATCCGCGAGGACCTCCACGCCGCGGTCAGCACGTTCACGTTCCACGATTCTTGCTACCTCGGCCGCTACAACGACGTGTACGAGGCGCCGCGTGACACGCTGCGCAAGGCGCTGCCGGTCGTGCAGCTCGTCGAGATGCCGCGCACGAAGGACCGCGGGCTCTGCTGCGGCGCCGGCGGCGGGCGCATGTTCATGGAAGAGCGCATCGGCAAGCGCATCAACGTCGAGCGCGCCGAGGAAGCGCTCGCGACCGGTGCCGACGCGGTCGCCGTCGCCTGCCCGTTCTGCATGACGATGATGAGCGACGGCGTGAAGGCGAAGGGGAGCGAGGTGCCGGTGCTGGACATCGCCGAGGTGGTGGCCGGACAACTCGCGTGAACGAGCGGCCGGACCATCCGAACCTGCCGATCAAGCCGCCACTGATCTTCGTGCTGGCGACGGCGATCGGCGCGTTGCTCCACTTGGCATGGCCACGCGCCGCACGACCCGAGGGATGGGGCGTCGTGGGCGCGGCGCTCGCCGCGCTCGCGGCGGTACTGCTCGCCTGGTGCGCGCGCCTCTTCAAGCGGCACCAGACCGAGATCGTACCGTGGAAGCCGACCCGTGTGATCGTCGACTACGGTCCGTACGGCATCTCTCGCAATCCGATCTACGTCGCGTTGGCGCTCTTCCAAGTCGGGCTTGGGCTCTGGGCGAACAAGCTCGCCGTCGTGCTCCTGGCGCTGCCGGCGCTCATCGCGACGCACTACCTCGTGGTCGTGCGCGAGGAGGCGTACCTCGAGCGGAAGTTCGGCGACGCGTACCTCGACTACACGAGGCGCGTGCGGCGCTGGGTCTGAGATCGCCGGCGCGCCGGCAGGCTTGACCGGTCGGTCCGGGCGATCAATCGAACCGCAACGGCAAGGCGTCCGTGCAGCGATCGAGGTCGCTCCCCGCCAGCCGGCCGGCCCTGCGCAGCACGAACGCTTGGTCGAGCGTGAACACCTTCCACCGCACCGTCGAGCGCGTGGATAGTCCTGCCGCCTCCAGGTCGGCGATCGCGACGTCGCCTGGCCACGCGACGTGCGCAGCACTCGTGATCATCGCGAGCACGACGTGTCGCGAAGAACGATTGAATGCTTCACGCGAACACACCAACGCCGGCCGCCGCTTCGAAGCGTCCCGATCGGTGAAGGGGAACGGGACGACGACGACGTCGCCAGCCCTATAGGTCGGCGTAGGCGGCATCGTCGTCCTCCGAGCCCCACTCGGCAGCGAGCGTCGCCTCGAGCGCGGCAAGGTCAGCGTCGAGTGGCGGCGCCTTGCGCAGCCATACCTCGCCGCCCGGCTCGACGAGGAACTGGACTTGATCCCCGGCCTCGAGCTGGAGGACTTCGCGCACGACTTTCGGGATGGTCGCCTGATACTTTGTGGTCAACGAGGACACCGGCATCTCCTCCTCCGTATTACGGTAATGCGTAATACGGTAATGGTTCTTCCGCCATCAGTCAACCCCCGACTGCTGGGCGATGCGACGATAAATCGCGACCACCGCGCATGAGACGTCGTTTCCCTGCGTGCGGGCGCGATCAGTTCTAGAGCGCGAAGCGCTCTGCCAGACCGGCATTCTCGGTGAGCAGGAACGCCGTGAGTCGCTCGCCGGCTCTCGCCGCCGGCCGATCCTCCGGCACGACGAGCAGCGCGTTCGCAAGCGACATTGACGTCAGGATCCCCGATCCCTGCGGCCCGGTCAGTCTCGCCGCGAGCACGCCGTCCTCGCGCGG
>CAYSAR010000091.1:0-8498 GCA_964428985.1 uncultured Gemmatimonadaceae bacterium
AAGGACTCGATGCGCACCGGCGTCGGGTCCTGCGCCTGGGCCGGCGCGGCGATCGTCGCGCCCACCGCCGCGACGAGCATCATCCTCATGAAAGCCATCAGTCGATCCCCACCGTGGTTGTCGTTCGCCATCGCCGTCCCGATCAGCGTCCCGTCGAGCCGAAGCCGCCGGCCCGTTCGGTCGTGCGCGTCACCTGCCCTGCCTCGAACGCGAGCGTCTCGTACCGCGCGAGCACCATCTGCGCGATCCGCTCGCCATGCCGGATCGTGAGCGGCGTCGTCCCGCCGTTCTTCACGGGCACACACCATTCGTCCGGGAAATCGGCGTCGATGGTTCCCGGGCTGTTCACGATCACGAGGTCGGTCTTGAGACTCGTCCCGCTGCGCGGCCGGACCTGCGCCTCGTAGCCCTCGGGCAGCCGCGCCCTGAACCCGAGCGGGATCAACGCCTTCTCACCCGGCGCGAGCGTGATCGCCGGCGAGCCATCCTCGTGATGGACGGCTCGCGGCAGCCCGGCGTTTCCGGTGAAGACCCGCACCGTGCCGCCAGCGAGGCAGGCGGCGAGGTCATGGCCGGCGCTCGCCGCCGTCGCACGGCGGGGCGGCTCGACGCCCTCGTGGAGGGGCTCGAACGTGATGGTCGGCATCCGGCGAAATGTACGGGATGTGTGGCGCCGAGACACCAACCACCCCTCTCCGGGTACTATCAGTACGTGCGAACCCCCTCGGCCGCCCTACTTTTCGCCCTCGGTGCACTCATTCCGGGCGCCGTCGCGACGCGCCCCCTGCTCGCCCAGACGGCGACCGATACGGTCTCGGCGACGCCAGGGACGGTCAGTGTCGCGCCCGCCACGCCGGCCGAGGATCCGCGCGAGCTCGGCAAGAGGGCGCAGCGCCAGTTCGAGAACTTCCGCCGCCGGCGCCTCCCGCGGTATGAGGGCAAGTCGCCGACGCGCTGCGACGAGAACGCCGAGATCGTCGGCAACATGTGCTACTGGTACGACGAGGACGACGCGCCGCCACCGCCGACGCCGCCCGCGGTGGCCGAGGCGCGCGACCGACTTCTCGAGCGCCTGGCGACGCTCGCCGCGTCGAGCCCGGCTGACAACTGGATCGCGGCGCAGCGCGTGCGCTACCTGCATGAGGCCGGCCGGCTCGACGACGCGATGACGGTCGCGTCCGAGTGTCGCTCGTACGGCTGGTGGTGCGACGCGCTCCAGGGGTTCGTGCTGCACACGCAGCAGCGGTTCGTCGAGAGCGAGGCGGCGTTCACGCGTGCCTTCGAGGGGATGACCCCCGCCGAGCGTTGTCGATGGAACGACCTCACGCCGCTGCTCGACGACGATACGCGCCGGCAGTACAACCGGACGTCGTGCGGCACGCCGGAGCGGCAGGCGTTCGAGGATCGCGTCTGGTGGTATGCGCGCATGCGGTACGGCCTCGCGGGCAACGACTCGCGCACCGAGTACTACGCGCGCCAGGTTTACGCGAAGTTCCTCGACGACGCGCCCTCGGCGTTCAATCTCGATTTCGACGACGCCGAGATCGAGATGCTACTGCGGTTCGGATGGCCGATCGGCTGGGCGCGCGGCCCCGACCATCCGCGCATCTGGGGCGTGCCGGAGGACCAGCGCCTCAACGTCATCAGCTCCGAGGCGCAGCCGGCGTATCGCATGATCCCGCCGTTCTACGTCGTGGCGAATCCCGTCAACTCCGACTCGGCGTACTGGCAGGTGCAGCGCCCGCCGGTCGTCGCGCGCTACGCGCCGCCCTACGCGAAGAAGCTCGTGATGCTCGAGCACCAGCAGGGGCTCTTCCGCCGCGGCGACACCGCGCTCGTCGTCCTCGCCTACGACGTGAGTGACGTGCCGGGCATGAAGGGCGAGGCGCTCGAAGCGGCGCTCGTGCTCGCGACCTCGACGCCGGTCACCGCGGCGAAGCGAGTGGTGCCCGGCGCGCCCGCGCGTGGGACGATCACCGTGCGCGCGCCCTGGGGACCAATCCTGATGAGCGCCGAGGTCGTCGCCGACTCGTCACGGACGATGGCGCGCGCGCGGTACGGCATCCGCCCGCCGTTCGGCGTCGGCGCGCGCGTCGTGCTCTCGGACCTCCTGTTCTACGAGCCCTACGGCGATCTCCCGACGCGGGTGGAGGACGTGCTCCCACATGTCATCCCCTCGCAGAAGCTCGACGCGCAACGCACGCTCGGTGTCTACTGGGAGGCGTACGACACGAACCCCGACGGCGAGCCGATGACGATCTCGCTCACCGTCGTGCCCGAGACCCAGGAAGCGCGCGGGTTCTTCAAGAAGGCGGCGAAGGCGCTCCGCCTCGCGAAGTCGTCGGATCCGGTGACGGTCACCGTGCAGGACATGTCGGCGCGCGGCCAGCGCATGTCGCCGCGGGCGGTCGAACTCGACGTCAGTACGCTCACGCCAGGTGAATACCTTGTCCAACTCGAGATCGAGGTCGCCGGGCAGTACACGATACGTGCCGACCGCCGGATCGTCGTTATTGCACCCAAGTAGGTCGCCGCGCGATGGAACCCAGCGTCACGCCGTGACAATCAGATGGAAGCGGAACTGCCGATACTCCCATGATGCCGGGGTCCCCGGCCGCCGCTCTCCCGCCGATCAAGCTCAGCCGGCCCCCCGCCATGTCCCGCCGTACCCGCCACATCCAGATCTCTTCCCTCGCCGCCGCGCTTGGCATTGCGCTCGCGGTCGGGAGTGCCTCGTCCGTCGCCGCGCAGGACACGATCCCGCCGCGGCCGCCGCAGGACACGCTGAAGCGCGATTCGACCCAACGCGACACGACGAGGCACGACACGCTCCAGCCGCCGCGCGACACGACGCAGCGCGACACGACGCAGCGCGACACGACGCAGCGCGACACGCTCCAGCCGCCGCGCGACTCGACGCAGCGCGACTCGACCGCGCGCGACACCGCCCGGACGGCCGCTGATTCCGCGCGGCCGGCCGTCCGCACGACGTCGGCGCCGGCCGTCCGTCGCCCGACGACGTCGCGCGCCCCGACGGCCGAGGAGATCGCCCGCGCGCGTCGCGACTCGGTGCTCAATGCGATGTGGCCGGTGAAGGGACCCGATCCGCTCCCCGGTGCGATCCTCCCCCACAAGCGCATCATCGCGTACTACGGCAACCCGCTCTCGAAGCGCATGGGCGTGCTCGGCGAGTACCCCGTCGACACGATGCTCAAGATGCTCGACGACGAGGTGAAGGCGTGGGAGCTGGCCGATCCGGCGACGCCGGTCGTGCCGGCGCTGCACCTGATCGCCGTGGTCGCGCAGGGATCGCCGGGGCGCGACGGCAAGTACCGCCTGCGCATGACCGACTCGCTCGTCGAGCTCGTCGCGAGCTGGGCCGAGCGCCGCAACGCGCTCGTCTTCCTCGACGTGCAGGTCGGTCTCTCGACGCTCCAAGAGGAGCTGCCACGCCTCGAGAAGTTCATGGCGCGGCCGAACTTCCACCTCGGCATCGACCCCGAGTTCTCGATGAAGAACGGTGGGTTGCCGGGGAAGAAAATCGGCACCTACGACGCCGAGGACATCAACTACGCGACCGAGTGGCTCGCGGGCATCGTGAAGAAGTACAACGTGCCGCCGAAGGTCTTCGTCATCCACCGCTTCACCCAGCGCGGCGTGACGAACTACCAGGACATCAAGCTCGACCCGGCGGTGCAGATCGTCATGCACATGGACGGGTTCGGGAAGCCCTGGCTCAAGAAGAACACGTTCCGCGAGTACATCAAGGCCGAGCCGGTGCAGTTCGTGGGGTGGAAGCAGTTCTATAAGGCGAAGAACGACAACCCGAGGACGACGATCAAGGAGATCCTCGCTCTATGGCCGAAAGTCCTCTACATCCAGTACCAGTAGGGAAGCAGCTCGAGGTCGAACGTTCTTCACCACAGGGGCACAGGGTTCACAGGGGATTCCCGCTGCCCCCTGCGCCCCTGTGGTAGAAGCCCTTTCTTCTGGATCTGTAGACGGGCGGATCAGCGCTTGATGGTGACGCCAGTGACCCGATCGGACTGCGCGAAGAGTCTCCCCGCCGGATTATAGAAGTAGATCCTCCGCCGCTTCCCCTCGACGACCTCGTCCGCCTGCACGAACCGTCGCACGAGGGCGATTTGGCCGTCTTCGTTCAGCGGGAACGTCGCCCCCGCGAAGTTCACGAAGACCTCGTCCGAATGCACCTCGACGAGCGCCGACGATCGCGTCTGCTGTACATAGGCGAGCGCCTGCTCATACGTCATCGGCGGGAGGGAATCACCGACGACCGGCGTCCCCGGCGTATCCATGACGTTCGGCGCGGCTTCGCCGCTGTCGCCGGTGAACGCCCAGAGCATCACCATGACGATGATACCGAGGCCGGCCCAGCGCACCGTCGGCGACTGGCGCATGACGAACTCGCGCGTGTCGCGCACGGCATGTTCGAGCGTGCCGGTGAGCGCGCCGCGCTCCGCACTCGGCCGCGGCGTCGGGCCGGTCGTCGGCTCGGCTGGGGGATACGGCGTGAAGCAGTGCGGACAGACGCGCCGGTTCGTGCTGTCCTTGCCGCAGGTGTCGCAATGCATATCCCGTAAAGAACGCGCGGGGGGACCCCCGGGCAACCGGACCTAGCAGGATGTACGCGGGTACCGCAGGCCATGCACCTCGACGACACGAAGCATGGCATCGAGACCATCGAGGACGAGGAAGCCGATGCGAGCTTCCCGGCGTCCGACCCGCCGTCGTGGAGCGGTATGCACATCGGGACGCCGTGTCCCGCGGATACGGGGGACGACAACGGCATCACCACAGAGACACCGAGGGCACAGAGGGAGCGGAGCAAGGGCTGCGATCCTGACGCGTCCGACGCCTCCTAGACGGCAGAACGGCAACCGATAACGCCGAGGCACCGAGCCCGCCGAGGACCACAACCGCAACGACTTCAAAGGGGGCTTCCGGGCGAGATCCAGCCCGGAAGCCCCCTTCAAGTGCCGTCCTCGGCGCCCTCGGCGACTCGGCGTTGAATGCCGTTGGCCGTTGAAGGCCGTTGCAGTTCCTCGGTGCGCTCTGGGCCTCGGTGGTGTGCTTTGGTAGTTGCCGTTGAGCGGCCTACGACTTCGACTTGCTCCGCGACGTCGACCCGGACTTCCCACCATTCGACCGCCCGCCGTTCGACCGCCCGCCGCTCTTGCTCGACGTACTCCCGCGCGCGCTCGACGATGACGAGCCCGACCCCATCGACGAACTCTCCGCGCCCACGCCCGCCATCCCGGTCGCGTACGCGAGTTCCTGGATCTCCTGCTCATTCACGCGCGTGAGCATGAGGTCCGCCGTCTTCGTCTCCTCGAGCGACTCCTCGAGCAGCTGCGCGACGTCGTGCAGCCCCATCTGCCGCGCGATCTCCACCACCGTGCCGTAGGCCGAGATCTCGTAGTGCTCCACGCGCTGGGCCGCTGCGATGATCTCCGTGTCGACGAGCGCGTCCTCGCCCTCGGCTTCCATCGCCTCCTCGCCTTCCTTGATCAGCCCTTCCATCCCGTGGCAGTGCTTCGCCTGCGCGCGCTTGCCGAGTGACTCGAACGCCTGCTCGATGCGTTCGATCTGCCGCTCGGTCTCCTCGAGGTGGTTCTCGAGCGCCTCGCGCAGCTGCGGCGAGCGCGCGGCCTTCGCCAGCTTCGGCAGGGCCTTCGTGAGCTGGTTCTCCGCGCTCAGCATGTCCTTCAGTTGGTTCGTGAGCACGTCCTGCATCGACTCGAGTCTCATGCGCTTCTCCGGGGGAATGTGAGGGAGGACTGTACCCGCCAAGAGCGGGATGTTCCGGGTGCCCTTTCGAGGCGAACAGCGACGCCGCGCGCTTCGTTTCCGACGCCTCGGCGCTGCACCATGCACTGAAGCAGTGCGCGCACGATGCACGTGCGACGCAGTCGGAACTTCCGCCCCATCGGCGTGTCTGCGATTCACCCCACGCCCCGCCATGATCAACTCCGTCGCCGAGTCGCCCCTGCGGGTCGACGAGCCTCGCCCGACCGGCGAACCTCGCCTCGCCGGTCCCCCACCGAGGCTGCGCTCCGAGGCGTTCGAGGTCTCGCGCATCCGCGCGCTGCGCGGCCCGAATTACTGGCGCCTCGCTCCGGTCATCGCCTGCGACGTGCGCCTCGGTTCGCTCGAGGACGTCACGAGCGCGGAGCTCGACGGCTTCACCGACCATCTCCTGCGCACGTTGCCGTCGCTCGCCGAGGCCGAGGAGGGCCAGACGAGCTTCGCGATCGAGCTCGAGCGCGGCGCGACGCTGCCGCGCGTTCTTGAGCGCGTCGCGCTCGAGCTCCAGGTGCTCGCCGGCAGCGACGTCTCGTTCGGCCGCGTCACGCGATCGGGCGACGCCGACACTTGGTGGGTCATCGTTGCCTACGAGGAGGAGGAGGTCGGCCTGGAATGCGTGCGCGAGGCGGCCGACCTCATCGCCGACTGTCTCGATGGCATTCCCGTCGATGGCGCGCGGCTCATCGAGGCGATGCGCGACGTGCACGACGACGCGCGTCTCGGTCCCTCGACGTGGGCGATCGTCGAGGAGGCCCAGCGCCGCGGCATCCCATGGCGACGCCTCAACGGCAACTCGCTCATCCAGCTCGGGATCGGCCGGAACCTGCGCCGCATCCAAGCGACGATGACCGACTACACGAGTGCGATCGCCGTCGAGATCGCGCAGGACAAGGGCGAGACGAAGCGGATGCTCGCGGGTATGGGCCTCCCCGTCCCGCACGGGTGCGTCGTGCGCTCGCTCTCGCGCGCGATCGAGTTCGCCGAGGCCGAGGGCTATCCGGTGATCCTGAAGCCACTCGATGGCAGCCACGGGCGCGGCGTCTCGGCCAAGCTCAACGATCCCATCTCGATCAGCGCGGCGTGGCCCGAGGCACGGCGCATGGGCTCGCGCGTCGTCGTCGAGCGATTCCACGAAGGAAAGGACTATCGCGTGCTCGTCGTCGGCGGGCGCGTCGTCGCCTGCGCCGAGCGCGTGCCGGCGCACGTCATCGGCGATGGCGTGCACAGCATCCGCCGCTTGATCGAGGTCGCGAACCAGGACCCGCGCCGCGGCAAGGGCCATCGCAAGGTGCTCACCTTCCTCCCCGACGACGACGCGACCGAGCAGTTCCTCGAAGCGAGCGGTCGCACGCGCGACTCGGTGCCGGCGAAGGGCGAGTTCGTCGCGTTGCGCGGCACGGCGAACCTAAGCACCGGCGGCACGAGCATCGACCGCACCGAGGAGATGCACGCCGAGAACGTGACCTGCTGCGAGATCGCGGCGGGCGCGATCGGGCTCGACATCGCCGGCATCGACGTCCTCTCCCCCGACATCTCGGTGCCGTTCCGCGAGAACGATGCGGTCATCGTCGAGGTGAACGCCGCGCCGGGAATCCGCATGCACACGCATCCGACCGAGGGCGCGCCGCGCCGCGTCGCCGCGCCGATCGTCGACATGCTCTACGGGCCCGGCGCCTCGACGAAGATCCCGATCGTCGCCGTGACCGGCACGAACGGCAAGACGACGACCGTGCGCCTCATCGCGCACCTCTTCCGCAACACCGGCGAGAAGGTCGGCTTCACGACGACCGACGGCGTCTACGTGCAGAACCGCCTCGTCATGGAAGGCGACATGGCCGGCCCGTTCGCGGCGAACGTGCTCCTCTCGAACCCGAGCATCTCGCTCGCGGTGCTCGAGACGGCGCGCGGGGGCATCCTGCGCTCGGGGCTCGGGTTCGACGAGTGCGACCTCAGCGTCATCCTCAACGTCAGCGCCGACCACCTCGGACTCGGCGGCATCAACACGATCGAACAGCTCGCCGACGTGAAGGCCGTCGTCGCCGCCGTCGCGCGGCGCGATGGGCATGCCGTGCTCAACGCCGACGATCCCCTCGTCCATCGCATGCGCGACCGCACGCAGGCCGACGTCGTGCTCTTCAGCGCCGGCGAGTGCGGCGACAACGAGCGGCTCGAGGAGCATGTGGGCGAGGGCGGCGTCGCCGCGTGCATGCACGACGGGCAGTTCGTCATCCGGCGCCGCCGGCTCCAGATCCCGATCGCGCACGAGCGCGAGGTGCCGCTCACGATGGGCGGCGCGGCGCGCTTCCAGCGGCAGAACATCCTCGCCGCGATCGTCGCCGCCTACGTGCGCGGCATGCGCTACGACGACATCCGCGCCGGCCTCCTCTCGTTCTTCCCGTCCCCGGCGCTCACCCCAGGGCGGCTCAACGTCATCCCCTTGTCGAACGGCGCGCGCGCCGTCGTCGACTACGCACACAACGTCGCCGCGGTCGAAGGCGTGATCGACCTCGTCGAGCAATTGCCGGCGCGCCGGCGCATCGCGGCGATCGGGATGCCGGGCGACCGCCGCGACGAGGACATCCGCGCCGTCGGCAAGCTCTGCGCACACTTCGACCACGCGATCGTGAAGGAGGACGGCGACCTGCGCGGGCGCCGGCCCGGCGAGGTCGCGC
>CAYSAR010000092.1:0-8397 GCA_964428985.1 uncultured Gemmatimonadaceae bacterium
CCGGTCACGTACATCTGGCCCGCGTCATACCCCGCGCTCCAGCCGGTCTGGCCACCGATCGAGATGTTGTGATCCGCCGTGATGTATCCGGCGGCCGCGTCGGTGAGCATCGCCGCCCAGTCGACCGCCGCCCGCTCGGCCGGCGTACGGGCGACCGCCGCCCGCGCACGCATCTTGTAGCTGCGCGCGAGGCGGATGAAGTTCGCCTGCGTCAGCGCGACACCGCTGATCCAGGTGTTCGGCATGTCGGCCATACCGCGCCCGGCGATCACCATCGCCGAGTCGAGGTACTCCATCGCCGTGGCGTTCATCTCCGTGGCGCCGACGAGCGGCGGGATCTCTTCCGTCGTCATGCCCTCGTAGGGCACGGCGCCGGAATCATACGCCGCCGCATGGTTCGCGAGCGCACGCCCCATGATGAAGTAAGCGAACGCGCGCATACGGTTCTCGCGATCGGCCGGCAGGACGTCACCGGTCGCCGCGACGCGCTGGTACGCGCTCAGGTCGTTCGCCGCGGCACGCGCGACCGACTGGAACGCGTAGTAGTTCGACTGATTGCTGTTCGAGTTGTCGTTGCCGAGCTCGTTCGAAATGAGCTGGCGGTTCGCGACGCGCGCGGCCATGCCGAAGTTCGCGACCGAGGCGTAGTTCTCCTCGGCCATCAGCTTGGCCTGCGTGTTCACCGACTCGCTCGCGCGCTGCGTGTTGTTCACTTGCGACCCGAGACCCGCGACCGCGGCCTCGATGCCGTTCGCGTTGCTCAGCACGCGGTCGGTGTCGGGGTTGTTCAGGTTCGGCACCGAAAGGTGGTCTCCGCAGGCGCTGAGCCCGAGGAGAGCAACCACCGCTCCGGTGACATAGACGGACTTTCGCATCATTGATCCTCTTGTCTGGGCGATGCCGGCGGGGAGCGATCGCCCCCCGCCGACATGCCGGCTCAGAAGCTGGTGCCGATCGTGAACGAGACAGTACGGAGGTTCGGGAAGCCGAAGGCGTCGATGGCGTTCAGCACGCCCGAGCCCAGACCGCCGCCGCCCACACCGACCTCAGGGTCGAAGCCCTTGTAGTCGGAGAACGTCATCAGGTTGCGGCCCACGAGCGTCAGGCTCCAGTCGCCGATGCCGGCGAGCTGGCCCAGGCGGTAGCCCAGGGAGACCTCGCGGATCTTCACGAAGCTCGCATCCTCGACCGTGTGGTTGTTCGGGCCGAGCACGTCGTACAGACCGCCAGTGCCGTTGGTCGAGGTCGCGCGGTAGTAGTACCCGATCGGCTTCGCGTCGTAGATGCTCTTGCCGGCCTGGTCCGTGTCGCGGTGCATGTAGTCACCGAGCGACCACTGGCGCGCCTCGTTCCACACCGACTTGCCGACCGTGGCGTCGATGAGGGCGTAGGCGGTGAACTTCCGCCACGAAGCCGTGTGCGACATCGACCAGCGGTACTTCGGCAGCGCCTGGCCGAGCGGGACCGACGCGACCGCGCCCGCGTCATCGCGGAGCAGGATCGGCATGCCCCAGCTCAGGTACTCGTTGCCGGTACCACCGCCCCACGGCGCGTCAGCGGCCGCCTGGCGGGTCTGCCAGAGGTTCTTCGTGATGCCGTCGCCCACCGTGTTGCCGGCGCCGACCCAGACGATGTACCCATCGCTGTTCTTCTGGTACTCACTGCCCGCGCCACCGCAGCGATCCACGTGCGTCGCCGGCAGCTCCGAGCACTTCGTGACGAACTTGCGGCCCTGCATCTCACCCATCTTGCCGCCCTCGACGATCTTGAACATCGTCTCCGAGCCCTGCTGGCCGGCGGCCGAGTAGAAGAACTCGGGCACGTCGAGGCGGCTGATCTTCGACGTCGTGCGGTCGTAGTTCAGTCGCACCGAGTAGTTCAGGTCGCGCGTCTGCACGACCGGGACGTTCAACGAGATCTCGAGCGTGTTGTTCGTGAGCTCGCCGACGTTACGCCACTGGCTCCCGAACCCGGCGATCGCCGGCGGGTCGTACGGCATGATCTGCTGGTCGATGACGTTGTGCGCGTGCGTCACCGTCAGGGCGTACTTGCTGAAGAGCTCGAGATCCATGCCGAGCTCGGTCTCGGTGGAGACCTCAGGACGCAGGTCCTTGTTACCGATCTGGTTCGCCGAGAGCGAGATGCCGTTGGCGCCGATCGAGAACGTCTCGTACTGCGCCGAGAAGTTCGGGCGGTTGCCGGCCTGGCCGACCGAGGCGCGGAACTTGAGGTCCGAGACCTGGTCGATGCCGAACCACCCTTCCTCGCTCATGCGCCACGCGAACGAGCCGCGGCCGTAGGTCTGCCAGCGACGCGCCGCACCGAAGAGCGACGCACCGTCGCGACGCACGAGCCCGCTGGCGATGTACTTGCCCTGCCAGTCGAGGTCGAGGTTCGCGAACATACCGATCTGCCGCACCTGCTCGATGAAGCTGCCGCCGTTGCGCGTCGCCGCGTCGGTGGCCGAAATGTCGTTCAGGCCCGGCACCACGAGCACGCTGCCGCTCGCGTTGAGGCCACGGTCATCCTGCCCCTCGTACAGCGTGCGGAGCGTCAGGCGCGAGGAGAGGTTCTCCTCGAACCAGTTCTTGCGCGCCGTCACGTCGAGCGAGGCGTTGAGCGAGTACGACCGGTTCGAGCTGCGGCTCACGTTGCCGTAGTGCACGGCGCGCTCCGGGCCCGCCGTCGTGCGGAACGGACGGTCGGACATCGACTCCTGGTGGTTGCTGCGGTGGTCGAACCCGAAGTTGCCCTCGGCGTCGAGCCACAGGAGCGGCTGCCAACGCGCCGTCGCCTGGCCGATGTAACGCGAGATGCGGTTGACCGGCCGGAACAGCTCGGCGGTCGTCATCGGGTTCTCGTTCTGCGCGCCCTGCTGCTGCGGCACCGAACGGATGAAGAGGCGGCCCTTCGAGTCGCGGCGGAGCAGGTTCGCGCTCGCCGGCTGGCGGGTCACGCGGAACCAGTTGAACGCCGAGTTGTTGTCCTCGATGTCCGTGTAGTTGGACCGGACCGAGAAGTTCCACGCCGACGCGAGCTGCTGGTCGACATTGAGGCGCAGCGAGTTCCGCATGTAGCCTTCCATGAAGCGGACGGCGCCTTCCTGCCGGTACTGGTTCGCCGAGGCGAAGAAGTTCGTGCGGCCCACGCGACCGGTCGCGTCGAGCGTCCCGTTCCACGTCTCACCGTTCGTGAGGACCTGGCGGATCGGGTTGTACGTGACGACGTACGGGTTCACCTGGAACAGCGAGTGCATGTTCTGGCGGCCCGGGTTACGCGCGATGCCGGCATCGTTCGAGAACGTCGCCGGACCGAGCGCGAAGAGGTCGCCGTCATTGTTGATGCGGTAGGTCTCGTCCTCGATGTCGACCGTGCGCGCGCACTGGTCGGTCGCGGCCGAGTTGCCCGACACCGCCACGCAGTAGCGCGACATGTCGTGGTTCATCAGCATGAAGTGCGTCTTCGGATACTGGTACTCGTTCTCGATGCTCGACGCACCGTACTCGAGCTGCGAACGGAACCGGACGCCCTCACCGACGTTCTTGCCGGAGCGCGTCGTGATCTGGATGACGCCGTTACCCGCGCGCGACCCGTAGAGCGACGACGCCGCCGCACCCTTCACGACCTCGACATTCTCGATGTCTTGCGGGTTCAGGTCCTGGATGCCGCCCTGCGAGATCACGCCGTCGATGATGTACAGCGGCTCCTGGCCGCGGCCTTCGGCGTTGATCGACTGGGGGCCACGGAGGATGACCGCCGGCGCCGAACCCGGACGCCCCGAGGCCGACACGATGTTCGCACCTGGCACCTTGCCCTGGAGCTGCGACAGCGGGTTCGCGCCCGGCACCGGCATGTCCTCCGCCGTCACCTGCGCCACCGTGAACGGCAGCTTCTTGATCTCCGTCGCGCCCGTCACGCCCGTCACGACGACCTGGCTCAGGCGGTTGACGTCCTGCACCATCGAGAAGTCGTGCGTCTGCGACCCTTCGCTCAGCGTGATCGACTTGACCTGCGGCACATAGCCGAATGAGCGAACACGAAGGACCACCTGCTGCCCGCGCACACGTGCACCCGGGATGCTGATGGTGTACCGGCCGTCCTCGCCGGTGCCCACCGAGATCGCCAAGGCGTCGATCGTGACATTCGCTCCGAAGAGCGGCTGGCCCGCCTCAGTCTGCACTCGCCCGGTGACCGTCGCGGCGCCCTGCGCCTCAGCGATCCCTGCGGTGGAGAGTGAGAGGAGCAGCGCGAGGATGGAGGCGCCGAGCCTCCGCATCCCGTTCCGTCCCAGCATGAGCATTCCTCGTGAAGGGGTTTTCCGACGGATGGTCGCGTGCTCACGCGCCATCGCCTGCCTGCGAACCGCACGCATCCATCGGATGCGCAGGGATACAACAACAACACTCCCTCCGCGCAGGAGGGGGTACCAAAGGCCCGCAAACGGTAACGCCTAGGTCACGGAGGCCGCAAGAGCGACCCTCTGCCCCCCAAGCAGCACCCGCGGGGGAATCTGGGATTCCAACCACCCCTACCCACCACCTCCCCGGCGCGTGACAAAGCCATTCCGGCAGCCTCCGAACACGCCCATCCCCCCCGCCGACGCGCCACCGCCCACCCACGCGCGCACGCTCCTGTCGCGCCAAGTCCGGGGCCGCTGTATCCTATTCCATATGAATAAGCGCTCCCTCAGAGTCGCTCTCCTCTGCGCCGCACTCGGCACCTCGCTCTCCGCGTGCAGTACGGGTGACGTCGATGCGCGCGTCACGAGCGAGGCGGCACAGGATCCCGCCCGCGAGGCGCTCCTCCGCCGCGCCGACCTCGGCCGGATCAAGGGCCCCGACTCCGCCTCCACTTGGCTCGTCGTCATCTCGGATTTCCAGTGCCCCTACTGCCGCATCTGGCACCGCGAGGTCGCGCCGCGCATCGAGAATGATTACGTGCGCACCGGGAGGGTCCGCATCGCGTATCTCAACCTGCCGATCTCGACACATCGCAACGCATGGCCCGCGCACGAACTCGCGATGTGCGCCGCCGAGCAGGGGCGCTTCTGGCCCGTCGCCGACGCGATCTTCGAGACGCAAGACGCCTGGAAGCGCCGCAGCGACGCCCGCGCGTTCTTCGATTCGCTCGCCGGCACGCTGGCCGGCGCGCACGGTCTCGAATTGCCGCGCCTGCGCGCGTGCGTACGCGACGGACACCTGCGGCCGCTCATCCAAGCCGACTACGATCGCAGCTCGCGCCTCGGCGTCGGTTCGACGCCGAGCTTCTTCATCGGCGATCGGTTGATTGTCGGCGCCCAGCCGTACGAGACGTTCGCCGCGGAGCTCGACGCGGCGCTGGACAAGTGACGACGACGTGAACCGCTGGCTCGCGTGGCCGTACGCCGCCGCCGCCGCCGCGGCCGACGTCGCCGCGCGCCTGCCGCTCGGCGGCGCATCGAAGCTCGCGCGATCGCTGCGCGCGCGGCGTGGGTTGCTCGAGCAGTACGAGTCGTGGGGTCGCGCGCATCGCGAGGCATCGCGCCCCTTGCTCTGGGTGCACGCGCCCTCGGTCGGCGAGGGGCTGCAGGCGCGCCCGGTGATCGAGGCGCTGCGCGCCCGTGACGGCGCCGCTCCGCAAACCGCCTACACGTTCTTCTCGCCGAGCGCCGAGCGATTCGCCGCGTCGCTGGGGGCGGACTTCAGCGCGTATCTCCCATTCGACCGCGCGACGAACGCGCGGCGCGCGCTCGAGGCGCTGCGCCCGACGGCGCTCGTCTTCTCCAAGCTGGACCTCTGGCCGGCGCTCGTGCACGAGGCCGCGCGTCGCCGCGTGCGCCTCGGGATGATCTCGGCGACGCTGGCCGAGGGATCGGGGCGGCGCGGCCGTCTCGCGAGCGGCTTGTTGCGTGGGGCATACGCCGCGCTCGACGCGGTTGGCGCGATCGACGAGGACGACGCCGAGCGCCTCGTCACGCTCGGGGTGCGCGCCGATCGCGTGACCGTCACCGGCGACACGCGCTACGACCAGGTCGCGGCGCGCGCGACGCACGTCGATCGCGCCGCGCCCCTGCTCGCGCGCCTCGCGAGCGGGCGCCCCACGCTCGTCGCCGGCTCGACATGGCCCGCCGACGAGCGCGTCCTGTTGCGCGCGTGGGAGGAGGTGCGACGCGACGTCCCCGCGGCGCGACTCATCATCGCGCCGCACGAACCGACGACGGCGCACCTCGAGCCGGTGCGCGAATGGGCCGCGCTCGGCGCGCACTCGGCCGCGCTGCTCGGCGAGGCGACGGGCGCGCATGACGTCGTCGTCGTCGATCGCGTCGGCGTGCTCGGCGACCTCTATGCGCTCGCCGATGTCGCGTACGTCGGTGGCGGGTTCCACGCGGCAGGGCTGCACTCGGTGCTCGAACCCGCGGCGTTCGGCGCACCGGTGCTCTTCGGACCGCGTCACGCGAACAGTCGCGACGCGCGGCTCCTGCTCGGGGCGCGCGGCGCCTTCGCCGCGACGGACATCGCGTCGCTCGCCGACGCGATCCGCATCGCGCTCACCGAACCCGACACGCGCGCGACCGCCGGCGCCGCCGCGCGGCGCGTCGTCGAGCAGGGCCTCGGCGCGGCCGAAAAGTCCGTGGCATTGGTGCTTCGACTACTCGAGACGTGAGCGCGATGGAAGCGAAAGGGGGGTGCCGGTAGTCCCGGCGCCCCCCTCCCGTCTCACCGCGCACCTCTGCCGTTCAGCGCCTCAGCCCCCGCGGCGTCCACGCGAACGAGAGACCGATCGCGTCGCCCTCGCCCATGAGGATCGCGAGGCGGATCGCCATCTGCGGATTGATCTCGAACTGGCCGCCGAGGTCGAGGTCGAGGTTCACCTCGGTGTCGGAGAAGTCGCCGCCCGGCGTGTCGAGCGAGACGTGATCGATCGAGAGGCGCGGGTGCACGTACGGCGTGATCGCGAAGTTCCCCTCGATCGGGAAGCGGTGGCCGACGGCGACGCCGACCGGGACGCGGATGATCGTGAGGTCATTGCCGAACGACGCGCCGACGTTGCCGGTCAGCACCATGTCGAACGGCATGTCCTCGCGCTCGCGCGTGAGTTGGTAGCCGAAGCCCGCGCCGAGCATGAAGCGCGAGTCGGCGCCATCAGCGTCGGGATCGGCGATGCCCACGTCGAGCGTGAACTGCGCCCGCGGGTTGCCGAGGCCCTCGCGCCACTGGAAGACGAGGCCGGTGCCGCCGCCATCGTCGATGTCGGCGAGCGCGAAGTTGTACTCGCGCTCGGCGACGCGCGTCGGCTGGAACGCCGGATAATAGAAGGCCTGCGCACCGGCAGGCGCCGCGACGAGCAGGAGGAGGGCCGAGAGCCCGAGGAGGCGTCGCATCATTGATGGTGTCTCGTGGTAGGTGGGAAACGCACCGGGCGCGGCGCGTGATTGCGTGCCACGCCCAGTCGCAGGACGATTAAACCCGGAGTGGAGTTTCCGGTTCCGCGCGCGCTCAGGCCTTCGTCGCGCGCTCGGTGACGACGCGCACGACGTCGTCGACGACCTGCAGGAATCCGCCCTCGACCGCGAACTGCGCTCCCGAGGCGCTGCCCGCGTCGCCGATGCGCAGCACGCCCGTGCCGAGCGTCGTCACCATCGGCGCGTGCATGGGCAGGATGCCGACCTCGCCGTCGAAGGCGGGGGCGACGACCGACGGCGCCTCGCCCTCGAACAGCGTCGCCTCGGGCGAGATGACCGAGACCTTCAGCGTGCCGGCCATTACGCCATCGCCTTGGCGTTCTCGACGACGTCGTCGATGCCGCCGGCCATGAAGAACGCCTGCTCCGGCAAATGGTCGAACTCGCCGGCGACGAGGCGCTCGAACGAGCTGATCGTCTCCTCGAGCTTCACGAACTTGCCCGGGCGGCCCGTGAACTGCTCGGCCACCGCGAACGGCTGCGACATGAAGCGCTGGATGCGGCGCGCACGGCCGACGATCTTCTTGTCGTCTTCCGAGAGCTCGTCCATGCCGAGGATCGCGATGATGTCCTGGAGCTCCTTGTAGCGCTGCAGGATCCGCTGCACCGCGGTCGCCGCCTTGTAGTGGCGCTCGCCGACGAACTGCGGGTCGAGGATGCGCGAGCCCGACGCGAGCGGATCGACGGCGGGGTAGATGCCGAGCTCGGTGATCGCGCGCGAGAGCACGACCGTCGCGTCGAGGTGCGCGAACGCCGTCGCCGGCGCGGGGTCGGTGATGTCGTCGGCGGGGACGTAGATCGCCTGCACCGACGTGATCGAGCCGTCGCGCGTCGAGGTGATGCGCTCTTGGAGCTCACCCATCTCGGTCGCGAGCGTCGGCTGGTAGCCGACCGCGCTCGGCATGCGGCCGAGGAGCGCCGACACCTCCGAGCCCGCCTGCGTGAAGCGGAAGATGT
>CAYSAR010000093.1:0-8258 GCA_964428985.1 uncultured Gemmatimonadaceae bacterium
TCGCCGGCGCGACGACGTGGTGGGTGCTCGCGCGCACGGCCGCGGGCTTCCGTGCGCGCCTCGTCGGGGCGAGCGCGCGGGCGGCCGCGAGCGCGGGCCGCGTCGACGTCGCGCGCACGACGATGGGGGCGTTCGTCGTGAGCGGCGCGCTCGCGGGGATCGCCGGCGCGTCGGAGGTCGGCGGCGTCACATGGGCGCTGTACGAGGGGATCTCACCGGGCTACGGCTACACCGCGATCGCCGTGGCGCTGCTCGCGCGACTCGACGCACGCTGGGTGATCGTGAGTGGGATCTTCTTCGGCGCGCTCGAGGCGGGCGCGGCGGCGATGCAGCGAGCCGGGATCCCGTCGGTCGTGGTGCAGGTCGTCGCGGCCTCGGTGATCCTCGGCGCCGTCGCCAGCGCGCGCCGGCGCGAAACACGGCAGCGCCTCCACATGGCGACGAGCTGATGGACGCGACGCTCGGCCCCTTCCTCGAGGCGATGATCCGCACGGCGACGCCGCTCGCGTTCGCCGCGCTCGGCGAGCTCGTCGCCGAGCGCAGCGGGGTCATCAACATCGGGCTCGAAGGGGCGATCATCGCCGGATGCTTCGGCGCGCTCGTCGCCGGCGCGGCGGGAGGCACGCTCGTTGGGTTCGCCGGCGCGGCGATCGCCGGCATCGCGATGGCCGCCGTCTTCGCGACGTTCGTCGTGCGGCTTCGGACCGATCAGATCATCACCGGCACCGCGCTGACGTTGCTCGGGCTGGGACTCACCGGGACGCTGCACCGCGCGCTCTTCGGCGAGACGGGCGCACCCATCGGCCTGCCGACGCTCGCGCCGGCGCGCATCCCGTTGCTCGCCGACCTCCCGGTGATCGGGGGCGCCTTGTTCGCGCAACCGCTCACGACATACGCGCTCTACGCGATCGTCCCCGCGCTCGCATGGTGGATGCGACGCACGCACGCGGGCCTCGCGCTGCGCGCCACCGGCGAGGACCCGGAGGCGGCGCGAGCCGCTGGCGTTCGCGTCGCACGCGTGCGATGGGGGGCGATCCTCTTCAGCGGTGCGATGGCGGGCCTCTCCGGCGGGACGCTCGTGCTCTCGCAAGTCGGCACGTTCGGCGAAGGCATGAGCGCGGGCCGCGGCTTCATCGCGATCTCGATCGTGGTGCTCGGTCGCTGGTCGGTCGTCGGGACGACGCTCGCCGCGCTCGTCTTCGGCGGCGCGTTCGCGCTGCAGTACGCGTTCCAGGCCACGGGTTGGTCCTTGCCATACCAAGTGTTCCTCGCCGCGCCGTACGTGCTCACGCTCGTGCTGCTCGCTTCGCTGCGCGGCCGGACCGCGGCGCCAGCCTCACTCGGTCGATAGACTCACTGGCAGCGCGAGGCCGCGCCGATCCAGTGCCGGCGCCAACGGTTCCCCTCGCGCACGAGCGACTCGAGCACCGGCTCGCGATCGGCTTCGCGCACCATGAGCAGGTGGAGCTCGCCGGTCGGCGTGCGGTAGGCAAGGACCGGGTCCCGCGTCTCGAGCGAGTCCTCGGCGCCGGCGCTCCGCGCGAACCACGCGGTCGCGAGCGCGTCACGCGTCGGACCGATCGAGTCGGGGCGCGCGATGAGCGTCAACTGTTCCTCGAGCGGACTCGATTCCATCGGCAGGCGACGCGACGCGATCGCGACGTATACCGTATCGCCGACCGCCGGCACGAGTCGCCATGCGTCGCGGATGACAACCGGCAATCCGCGGAAGTCCGCGACGAGCGTGTCACCGGGAATCCCGTCGGCGGTGCGCGCGAGCCGGATCGCGAGCCGCGACGAGTCGCGCGGCGCGAGCGACACGAGATGCTCGAGTGGGAACGGTTGGAGCGAATCGGGCACCTGATCGACCGCCCAGCGTTCGCCGACGGTCGGGTCGCCGCCGACGCACAGGTCGCCGAACGGGCTCCCCGCCGCCGAGTCGGGCGTCACGGCGACGGATTCGTCGAGCACCACCTCGAGCTGACTGCGCGCCGGCGGTGCTTGCTCCGGCTGGTCGTCCTGCGACGAGCAACCGGCGATGGTGAGCAAGGCGACGAATGCGCCAGCAATGAGGATCGAACGCACGTCGGGCAACGGACCGCCTGGTGGACTCCCTTTCAACGCTTCGGCGGAAGATAGGGTCCCAAGAGGTCCCAATGCCATGCGTCGCGACGGATGCCATCGCGCGGATCCTTCAATGGATGGAACTGGAGCCGCGACGCCGGCAGCCCGACGCGCTCCCCCCAAGCGATGAGCCGCTCGCGATCGATCGAGACGAGGTGCGCCATGCGCCGACCGAGCCAGACATGTCGATGCAGCCAGAGGCCGCCGCTCATCGCGTGGATCATGCCGGCGCGACGCTCCCTGAACTCCTCCCATTCGAGGAGGAGCGCAGCGGGGTCCTTCGGTGGCGGAATCGGACGCGGCGATGCCGCGTCGTTCACTGGCAGGCGACCACGCCCTCGGACGTCGCCGGCGGTGGCGGAGCGATCGTGCCGGAAAAGAGCGCGCAGGTCAGCGGATACGATTGCGGATGCGTCGCGATTGCCGACCACCCGCCGCTCGTCGCGCCGGTGATCGTGAGCACGACGCCGCGCGAGCCGTGATGCTTCAGCGCGGTCGTGTCGGCGGAGTAGACCGCCCATTGATAGAAGTACGACTCCTGCGCGCTCGCGAGGTTGCGCAGGTCGGACCGCAGCGCGGCGGCGTTCGCCTTCCCCTTGGTCGCGTTGAACTTCGGGACCGCGATCGCGGCAAGAATGCCGATGACCACGACCACGATCAACAACTCGATCAACGTGAAGCCAGGTTTGCGCGAGGCGCGCATGACGCGATCCGGGGTACGAGGGGTCGGCGCGGCCGATCCAGAGGTGTGACGGACATCACGACTGAACGCAACACTGTCGGGAAGCGGGCCGCATGCCACGAGCAGCAAGAGCAATCGTGAGGCCGTCCGGCGCGCCGACGGACAAGATGTTGTGGCGCCGCCGCTTGCATCGCAAGGCCGTACCGTCCACCGGCTCGACAGCGCCACGCAACTGCCGACGAGTGTCGCAGAGTGCAAGATGGACGCCAAGGCAGGCAGGACCAGACGCGCCGCGACGTCGTCACATCGTGTCAGGCCTTCGCCTCGACCCAGTTCGCGCCGGTGCCGACATCGACGACGAGCGGGACGTCGAGGGTCGCGGCACCCGTCATCTCGCGCGTGACGAGATCGCGCATCGCATCGAGCTCGTGGGCCGGCGACTCGAAGACGAGCTCGTCATGCACCTGGAGAAGCATGCGCGACTCCAGGCCTCGGTCGCGGATCGCCTTGTCGATGCGGAGCATCGCGATCTTGATGAGGTCGGCGGCGGAGCCTTGGATCGGCGAGTTCTGCGCGAGGCGCTCGCCGAACGCCCGCGTATTGAAGTTGCGGTCGTGGATCTCGGGGATGTAGCGCCGGCGGCCGAAGATCGTCTCGACGTACCCGCGCTCGCGCGCCTGCGCGACCGACCCGTCGAGCCACGTCCGGACACCGGCGAAGCGCTGGAAGTACGTCTCGATGAACGCCTTCGCCTCCGCGTGCTCGATCTTGAGCGAGCGCGCGAGGGCGTTCGCGCCCTGACCATAGATCGTCGCGAAGTTGATCGTCTTGGCCCGCGCGCGCATCTCGCCGGTCACCGCCTCGAGCGGCACGCCGAAGATGATGCTCGCCGTCTGTCGGTGGATGTCACCGCCGGCGCGGAACGCCTCGACGAACGCGGGGTCGTGCGAGAGATGCGCGAGGAGGCGCAGCTCGATCTGCGAGTAGTCCGCCGCGATGAACGTCCATCCCGCGCGCGGCACGAACCCGCGTCGGATGTCCTTCCCGAGCTCTCGGCGGATCGGGATGTTCTGGAGGTTCGGGTCGCTCGACGAGAGGCGACCGGTGCTCGCCACGGTCTGGTTGTACGACGTATGCAGCCGACCGGTCGCCGGGTTCACCAGTGCGGGCAACGCGTCGAGATACGTGCTCTCGAGCTTCGACAGCTCACGGTACTCCATGAGCAGGTTCGGCAGCTCGTGTCCCTCGTCGGCGAGCTCCTGGAGCACGCTCGCGTCGGTGCTCGGGCCGGTCGCCGTCTTCTTCTTGACCGGCAGTCCGAGCTTCTCGAAGAGGATCGTCCGCAGCTGCTGCGTCGACGCGATGTTGAACTCCTCGCCGGCCGCGGCATGCACCTGCTGCTCCACCTCGCGCCGCGCCGACTCGAATCGAGCCTTCAGCGAGCGGAACCAGGGCAGGTCGATCGTGACGCCGGTCCACTCCATCTCGGCGAGGACCTCGATGAGCGGCACCTCGATCTCGCGCAGCAGCGACGCCCCATGCTGTTCGGCGAGCCGCGCCTCCAGCACCGTGCGCAGGCGCAGCGCGATGTCGGCATCGGCGCACGAGTAGTCTCGGGCACAGACGATCGGTACCTCGTTGAACGCGAGAGCGCCCTTCCCCTTCCCGCAGAGCTCGTCGAAGCTCGTCATCGCGATGCCGAGGAGTTCGACCGAAAGCGTGTCGATGCCGTACGATCGGCGGCTCGGGTCGAGCACGTAACTCGCGAGCATCGAGTCGAAGTCGAGTCCGCGCAACGTCACCCCGGCGCGCCGCAGCACGAGCAGGTCGTACTTCGCGTTGTGCGCCGTCTTCCGCACGGTGGTGTCCTCGAGCAGCGCGCGCAGCGGCGCGAGCGCCGGATCGAGGAGCGGCGGAAGGTTCACGACCGGATGCGGGCCCTCGGCCAGCAGGCGTTGGGCGATCGAGAGGGGCGCCGCGGCGGCGCGCGACGCGCGCTTCGGTTGGGGCTTCACCGGCTCGTCGCCGAGCGCGAGCCCGCCCTGCATGGCGGCGGGGAGGCGATGGGCGAAGGGCAGGTACCATGCGCGGCCCGGCGCCGTCGCGATGGAAATCGAGACGAGCTGCGCGCGCATCGGCGTGATGATCGGCGGCGCGCCGGGCTCGAGGATCGTCTCGGTGTCGATCGCGATCGACCCGGCGGTGCGCGCCTCGGCGACGACCTGCGCGACGAGCTCCGGCGTATCGGCGACGCGGTAATCGGTCGTAACGTGCGCCGGAGTGCCGGGCACGAGCGTCGCGGCGGCCGCGCTGAGCGGGGACGACGTCGGCGTGGGCGCGGGAACGTCCGACTCGCCCGCCGCCGGCGCCGCGGCGCCCGGCTTCCCCTCAGCGGCGACGGCCGCCGCGCGCGCGGCCGAGTTGAACTCGAGCTCGACGAACAGGTCGCGCAGTGCGGACCAGTCGGGCGTGCGCAGCGTGAGCGCGTCGAGGTCGAGCGTGATCGGCAGGTCGTAGTGCAGCGTCACGAGCCGCTTCGAGAGGCGCGCGTCCTCGGCGCCGGCGATGAGCGCATTGCGCAGCCGCGTCGGCTCGATCTCGTTGACGTGCTCGAGCATCGATTCGATCGTGCCGTACTTCTCGACGAGCGCGAGCGCCCCCTTGCCGCCGATGCCCTTCACGCCGGGGACGTTGTCGGCCGTGTCGCCGACGAGCGCGAGATAGTCGATGACGCGGTCGGCGGGCACGCCGAGCCGCTCGTGCGCGTTCTCGACGCCGTACCACTTCTCGACCGTGCGTCCCGGGGGCCCGTGCCACGGGTTCAGCACCCAGATGCCGGGGCGGACGAGTTGCAGGAGGTCCTTGTCGCCCGAGACGACGCAGACCTCGTGACCAAGCGCGGCGCCTTGCAGCGCGAGCGTCGCGATGACGTCGTCGGCTTCATATCCCTCGAGCGCGAGCGTCGGAATGCGATAGCCGGCGAGGATCTGTGCGACGCGTTCGACGCCGGTGTCGAAGTCGTGCTGCTCCTCTTCGGGCAGCGCGACGCGGTTCGCCTTGTACTCCTCGAGCATCGCCTCGCGCCCGGAGTCCCCGGCGTCGTTCACCCAGCCAAGGTGATCGGGACGGTGCTTCTCGATGAGGCGCTTGAGGAAGTCGCTCACGCCCTTGGCCATGCCGGTGTTCTCGCCGCGCGCGTTGCGCAGGGGTGCACCGCCGCCGAGGGCGTGGAAGGAGCGGAAGATCAGCGCGTACCCGTCGATCAGGTACAGGCGCGGGCGGCCGGGCATCGTCATGGCCCGAAAACTATCCCGCGCCGAGAGCCCATGCGGCGAGACCGGCGGCGGCGGCGACGCGCAGGTTGTCGTCGAGCGGACCGCGCGGCCATTCCACCACCGCGACAACGACGCCGACGGCGAGCGCGCGCACGAGGTCGAGATCGGCGAGCCATGCCGCACCGGCAGCGGTCACGAGCGTGCACGCGAGCGATCCCGCGAGCGTCTTGCGTCGCGGCCGACGGTCGGAGGTCCCCGCGTCCGGCGATTCGACCGCCGTCCGTTCGGACGCATGCGACGCGAGCCGGCCGACGATCGACGCCGCACCGTCCCCCGCAGCGACCGCCCAGAGCGCGACGACGGCCGTCGCTGGCGGGAAAAGGAGGACCGATCCGAGCATCGCCGCGAGCAGCCAGGTCGCCCCGGTGATGTCGGCGCGCTCGTGCTGGCGGAGCAGCGAACCGAACGTCGCGTCGAAGAGTCGTGAGGCGCGGCGCGAGAGTTGTCGTGCCCCCTCGACGAGGATCGCGATCGCGAGCCCGACCAGGAGCAACGAGCGGAGCAGTTCGGGCGAGAGGACGCCGAGTCCCCAACCGACGGGGAGCGCCGCTGTCGCGACGTGCAAGGTCTTGCGTGCAAGCTCGCGGCCGAGCGTGAGGGCCGGGAGCGGTGCGGCAGGACCGGGGGTCAGCGCAGCCGGCGTCGGAACTCCGCCTCGAAGCGGGTGTTGCTCGCCGGCGTCATGCGCCAGCGGCCCGTGCCCGTCTCGTCATAGAACACGATCTGCGCGTTGAGCTCGCGGTACTCCCAGACCTGCTGACGCACGCGATTGAAGTTCTGCGCGGCCGGCTCGATGATCTGGTCGGGATCGCCGAGCGTGATGTAGACACGGCCGCGATCGGAGAGCCACCCGACCGATGTCGCGTCGCCATAGCGGGCGTTCGCCCGGACGAGACGCGCGAAGTAGTCGCGCAGCGCTTCGTGTTGCGGCGTGTTGTCCTGCTCATCCGTCTCGCGCACGAAGCGCGCCCACTCGGTGGGCCGCTGCTCCTCGGGTGCGGCCCGGAGCGCATCGAGCCGGTGCGGCGCGGCGAAGTAGCGCAGGTACGTCAGCATGTTCTCGAACGACGCGACGGGCAGCTCGTCGCCGAAGCTGACGAAGACGCCGCTCGCGGCCGAGGATGCCGAGCCCTCGCGCACGAGCGCGATCTCGGCGACCCCGATCCCGATGCGAGAGACGGGGACCTCGATGACGCGGCCGGTCAGGTCGGTCCCGCCGGTCGGGAAGTCGATCTCGTTCGACCAGAGCACGCGGCCGCGCTCGTTGCGCACCTCGAGCCGTACCGGCGACGCCGTCGCGTCGTAGCGCTCGACATACATCGCGATCGCGCTGTCGCGCCCGAAGACGGCGGTCGCGCGAGGATTCACGATGAGCCGCGGCAGCACGTCGCGTGAGGTCCGAGGTGTCGCCTCGTGGACCGGCAGCGGGGACGTGACCGTACCCTCATCGAATCGCGGCACGGAGAGCCGTCCCTGTTCGCTCGCATTGCGCTGGCTGCCTTCGTCGCGCAGCGTGACCGTGACCTCGTACTCGCCCGGCGGGACATCGATGACCTGCTGGAAGACGAGCGTCTCGTCGGAGCGCGTCGTCTCGCGGAACGCGCCGACGATCACCTCCTCCGTCGTCCCCGCCTCGGCGACGGTCTCAGTGCCGCGGCGGATCGAGACCGACGCACTATAGCTCGCGCGGAAGCGCGTGTCCGATTCCCGCGTGAAGCTCAGCGCGTTGTTCGCGAGCGAGACCGCGATGACGGCGTGCGTCGTATCGGGCGTTTGCGTCGCCATGAACCCGATGCGCGCAACGAACGGCATCGGCAGGCCACGCGCGAGCAACCCCGCCTGGCGATAGAGCGGGACGGCGTCGAACGTGAGGTTGACGGGGTTGTTGATCGGCGCCGGCGGGGCGCTCGCCGGTCGAGCCGTGGGCGGTCGACTGCCGCCGCATCCGAGGGCGGCGAGGAGGACAAGGCCAGGCGCCAGCTGCGGGAGGAATCGGGTCACGGTGCCGAATATACCCCACGAGCGGGCCCTCAGTCATCGCGCGCCGCGTCGCTTGCACGTGCCCTGTACGGTTGGTAGCTTCGCCGCGTGGCCCGGGATCCGCTCGTAGGTACCAC
>CAYSAR010000094.1:0-8123 GCA_964428985.1 uncultured Gemmatimonadaceae bacterium
ACCATCGGATCGCCCAAGGCGCCCTCGCTGCCGGACGGCGGCGTCGTCGTCGTCGGCGACGGCGACTGGGAAGCCGCGAAGGCGCCCGATCTCAACGGCTGCACGAACATCGCGGCGCCGGCGGGGACGAAGCTCGCGCTGCGCACGTACGCGAAGGGCTTCCAGGTCTATCGCTGGGATGGTGCGGCGTGGGCGTTCGTGGCGCCCGAGGCGGAGCTGTTCGCCGATGCGGGCTTCCATGGCAAGCTCGGCACGCACTACGCCGGTCCGACCTGGGAGAGCAAGAGCGGCAGCACGGTGAAGGCGGCGCTCGTGACACCATGCCCGGTCGGGAACGGGAATATCCCGTGGTTGCTGCTCGGTGCGACGGCGAACGCAGGGAACGGTCACTTCGCGGACATCACGCACATCCAGCGCGTGAACACGGTCGGCGGTGTCGCACCGGCTGTCGCCGGGACCGTCGTGGGCGAGGTGAAGAAGGTGCCGTACACGGCGGTCTACTACTTCTATCGGGGCGCGTGAAGTCGGCTTGATTCAACGCCGAGGCGCCGAAGGGTTCCGAGGGCTGCCGAGTCGTTCCCCTGCTCGGCGACCCTCGCCATTCACTCGGCGTCTCGGCGGTGGACAGGGGCCCTAACGGGCAGGCGGTTTCGCCTCGAGACGTCGGCCATTGCGCGTGATCGTCCATCCGGCAGGGAGCGTGACCGTCCACCCGTCGCCGGTCACCGCGAGGGGCTCACTCAGCGTCCCCGGCTCGATGCGTGCCTCGCCGAGCGGCACCTGGAACCACTGCCATGTCGGTGCGACGAGCGCGCCGCCGGACGCGACAAGCTCGGCCCCCTCATCGCCGGCCCACCGAAAGTTCATCATCACGGTGCCGGCGTCGCCGAGCGGGAACTGCCCGTTCGGATCGAAGCTGATGCGCAGCACCGGCGGCATGATGCGCAGCACGTTCGCCGTCACGAAGCGCGTGCGCAGGGAGTCGATGCGGCGTGCGTTCGCGACGGCACGATCGCGCTCGGCGCGGCTCAGGGCGTCGTAGCCGTAGCGCTGCGCGCGCGCGACGAGATCGTCGGTGAACGGCGTCGAGCCGAGGACCGCCGACAACACGGCCGGGAAGCGCGCGCCCTCGAGGAACGCGCGTCGCCAAGCCGGACCGGCGAGCGCATCGAGCAGGAAGCCGTACGCGGGGCCTGACTCGTACGCGACGCCGCGCACCCAGCTCATCTCGAGGAGCGGGGCGGAGTCGAGGCGCGCCGCAAGCGCGCTCGGGGTCGCGAGCGTGAGCCGCCAGGCCGTGTAGCTCGGAATCCCTTCGTGCACTTCCAGCGAGTCGATGCGCGCGCGCTCGATCGGAGAGGCGAGGGAATCGCGGCGCGCACGGAAGAGCAGGGCGTCGCGTGCGGCCTCGCGGCGTGCATCGCCCTGCGTGACGAGCGCCTTCGCGATCGCGCGGAGCTCAAGGAAGGTCCAGAGGCGCCCCTGCTCGCCATCGAGGAAGTCGCCGCCCTCCATCGGCTCGGTCGCACCGCGGCCGGGCAGTAGGTGCGGCTGGAACGTGTGCGTCGCCTCGTGGACGAGGAGCCGCACGCGCTCCGCGCGCGTGCCGTGCAGCGGGAGCACGACCATCGCATAGCGGCGGCCTTCGTGTTCGAACGCCTGGTTCGCGATCGACGCGTCGCTCGGAAGCTGGGTGAAGACGAGATGGTCGCGGCCGCTCCGGCGCTCGGTCGCCCACGCGCTGTCGCGCCGCGCGAAGAGCCATTGCACCGAGTCGGCATCGACGTGCCAGATCTCGGGCATGAGGTCGAGCGCCTGGCGCGCGTCGCGGAGCGTCGAGCCGAGGCCGACGGTGTCGTGTGCGGCGGGTGTCGGTGCGGCGGGCTCTTGGGAGAGCGCGGCGAGCAACATCAACATTCGCATCGGAATGCCTTCGGGGTTCAGGGTGCGACCGACGGACGCCGCGTTCGCGTTGCCCGTGCCGGTCGCAGTGCGTAGATTATTCCAACGCCCCGACGGCCGCACCGGGGCGTTTTTTTGTGTCCATGCGCCGCGCCGTCACGCGCGTCCGTCGCCCTACGAGAACCGTTGGAGAAGAGTGCCCGATGTTCGACACCAACACCCGCACCATCGTCATCGTCGGGGCACAGTGGGGGGATGAGGGGAAAGGCAAGCTCGTCGACGTGCTGGCCGAACGCGCCGACTGGGTCGTGCGCTACCAGGGCGGGGCAAACGCGGGACATACGGTCCACGTCGGCGATGAATCGACGGTGCTGCACCAGGTGCCGAGTGGGATATTGCATGCGGGGGTCCGCTGCGCGATCGGCAATGGAGTGGTACTCGACCCCGAGAGCATGTTCGAGGAGGTCGACGCGCTCGTCGCGAACGGCGTCGACGTGCAGGGGCGGCTGTATCTCTCCGACCGCGCGCATCTCGTCATGCCGTATCACAAGCTCGTCGACAAGGAGAGCGCGGCGAGCAAGGCGATCGGGACGACGGGGCGCGGCATCGGGCCGGCGTATGAGGACAAAGTCGCGCGGCGCGGGATCCGCGTGCTCGACCTGCGCTATCCCGACCGCCTCAAGGCGCTCGTCGAGAAGGGCACCGACCACGCGAACCACATCCTGGCCGGCTTCGGCTCGTCGAAGCGCGCCGACGCGGCGTTCACGCTCGCGGCGCTCGAGCGCATCGCGCCGCGCTTGCTCTCGATCGCCGAGGATGTGGGGCTCGCCGTGCATCGCGCGCAGAAGCAAGGGGCGGCGGTGCTGCTCGAGGGGGCGCAGGGCTCGCTGCTCGACATCGACCATGGCACCTACCCGTTCGTGACATCGTCGAGCACGACGGCCGGCGGCGCGGCGATCGGCGTCGGCATCGGGCCACGGACGATCGACGCGGCGGTCGGCGTCGTGAAGGCGTACACGACGCGCGTCGGCGCGGGACCGATGCCGACGGAGTTCGACGACGAGATGGGCGAGCGCGTGCGCAAGCTCGGCAACGAGTTCGGCGCGACGACCGGGCGCCCCCGGCGCTGCGGGTGGTTCGACGCGGTCGTCGTGCGCTATGCGGTGCGCGTGAACGGGCTCTCGGCCCTCGCGGTCACGAAGCTCGATGTGCTCGATACGCTGGACAGGATCGGGCTCTGCACGGGGTACCGGATCGAGGGGGAGGTCGTCAGCGAGTTCCCCGGCGACATCGCGGACCTCGATGGCATCGAACCGGTGTATGAGTGGTTCGACGGGTGGAAGTCATCGACGGCTGACGCCCGCACCCTCGACGCGCTGCCGCGCAACGCGCGCGCCTACCTCGACCGCCTGCAGGAGCTCGTGGAATGCCCGGCGAAGTACGTCAGCGTAGGGACGCGGCGGGATCAGATCATCGGGTTGCAGGGCTGAACGGCGGATCCCGAGCGACGGCGCCTGCGCCTGCCACTGCCACTGCTCAACGCCGAGGCGCCAAGAGCGCCAAGAGCGCCGAGGGTTCCATGTTCGGGCCGCATGATCGCCCCATCGTCGAGCTCCTCGGCGCCCTTGGCGCCTCGGCGTTGTGCTGTTCGTCGCGAGCAAGTCAGTGATGGTCGCAGCAAGTGAGTAGCCCTGATCCGAGCACCCTCCCCGTCGTGATCGTCGGCGCCGGGCCGTGTGGGCTCGCGGCGGCGGTCGCGATCGAGGCCGCGGGGTTCCACGCGATCGTCTTCGACCGCGGCTGCGTCGCGTCGTCGATCGCCTCGTATCCGCTCTACATGACGTTCTTCTCCACCGCCGAGAAGATCGCCGTGCCCGGGCTGCCATTCCCGCTCGCGACCGAGAAGCCGACGCGCCGCGATGCGCTCGCGTACTACCGATCGGTCGTCTCGCACTTCGACCTCGACGTCCGCGCCTACGAGCCCGTCGAGAAGGTCTGGATCCGCCCGTCACCGCGGCAGTTCGTCGTGCACTCGCGGCCGCCCGGCGGCGAGTTCGTCGAGACGACCGCGCGCGCGATCGTCTTCGCGACCGGTTACTTCGGCACGCCGAACAAGCTCGGCATCCCCGGCGAAGGGCTGCCGCACGTCTCGCACCTCTATCGCGAGGGACATCAGGCGTTCGAGCGCGATGCGATCGTCGTCGGCGGCGGCAACTCGGCGGCCGAGGCCGCACTCGATCTCTGGCGCTGCGGCGCGCGCGTGACGCTCGTGCACTTCGGGCCGACGTTCGACAAGAACATCAAGCCCTGGGTGCTCCCCGACCTCAAGAACCGCATGGAGGAAGGGAGCATCGGCGTGCGGTGGGGGACGCGACTCACGGCGATCGAGCCGGGCCGCGTGCACGTCGAAGGGGAGGACGGCCCCTGCATCCTCCCCGCGCAGCACGTCTACCTGATGACCGGCTTCACGCCCGACACCGCGTCGCTCGCCGCGCTCGGCGTGCACGTCGACGCGGCGACCGGCATCCCGCGGCACGATCCCGCGACGATGGAGACCGACGTGCCGGGCGTCTTCATCGCCGGCGTGCTCGCGGCCGGTCTCGACGCGAACAAGGTGTTCATCGAGAACGGCCGCGGGCACGGCAAGCTGATCGCCGACGCGCTCAGCCGCCGCGCATAGCCTCCACCGGCGCCACGCGCGCCGCGCGGCGCGCCGGCGCGAGCGACGCGAACGCGATCACGATCAAGAGCAGCGCGCTTGCAGCGGTGAACACCGTCGGATCGCCCGCCTGTACGCCGTAGAGGAACGACGTGAGGAGCCGCGTGCCGGCGAACGCGCCGGCGATGCCGACGACGAGCCCGACGGCGGCGATGCGCGCGGTCTGGAGCACGACCATCCCGACGACGCGCGGCACGCTCGCGCCGAGCGCCATGCGGATGCCGATCTCCACACGGCGCTGCGTCACGAGGTAGGAGATGACGCCGTACGTGCCGACCGCGCTCAACACGAGCGCCATGAGCGCGGCGAGGCCGAGCAGCGTGACGATGAAGCTCGTGCGCGCGACGGATCCCGCGACGACATCGGTCATGAGGCGCGGGCCGACGAACGGCGCGCCGGGATTCAGCTCGCGCACGATCTGCCGCGCCGCCGGCACGAGTGAGAGTGGGTCGGTGCCGTCGGTGCGGACGATGATCGTAAGGTCATTGAGCGTGCCCGATCGACCGCCCTCCTCGAGGCCGGTCGCCGGATAGAACGCCGCTTCGGTCGGTGCTTGGTCGAGCGCCTCGAGCCGGATCGACTCGATCACGCCGACGACGCGGAACCACTTCCCATACGCTTGGCCATTCGAGTTGATGCCCTTGCCGATCGGGTCCTCGCCCGGCCAGAGGCGCTCGGCCGCCGCGCGCGTGATGACGAGCGGCTGCGTGCGCTTCTGCACGTCGTTCCAGGTCGGCAGGTGGCCCTTCACGTCGATCCCGAGCGCCTCGAAGTAACCCGGCAGCACGACCGCGCCGGCGAGGCACGGGGTCTGCTCGCCGACGTCGTACGGGCGGTTCTCGCGCCAGACGACCGTGCAGCCGGTTCCGAAGTCCTGGAGCGGGAGCGCGCCCGCACCGACGGCGACGACGCCGGGGAGCGCGCGCAGCCGCTGTTGCAGCTGCTCGTGCACCGGGATTGCCTTCGCGCGGGTGTCGATCTCGTTGAACGGCAGGGAGACGTCGAAGACGAGCGTGTTCGACGGATCGAAGCCTGCCTCGACGTTGCGCAGCTCCTCGGAGGTCCGCAGCATGAGCCCCGCGCCCGCGAGGAGCACGATCGTGAGCGCGAGTTGGCCAGCGACGAGCGCGGCGCGCACGGCGCGCGGCGCCGGTGCGGCCGAGAGCCCGCGACCGCCGTCGCGCAGCGCGCCCGCGGCGCCCTTCGTCCGCAGCATCGGCACGACCCCGAGGATGACGCCGAGCGCGAGCGCGATGCCGAGTCCGACGAGGACCGTCGACCAGCCGAGCGAGACGCTCGCGAGACGTGGCACGTTCGTCGGCGCGAGCGCGACGACGATGCGCAGCGCCCCCGCCGCGAGCGCGACGCCCGCGAGCGCCGACGCGACGCAGATCGTCAACGACTCGGCCAGGTGATGCGCGGCCATGTGCGACCGCTCGGCGCCAAGCGCGCGTCGCAGCGCCGCCTCGCGCCGGCGCCCCTCACCGCGCACGAGGAAGAGGTTGCCGACGTTCGCGGCGGCGATCGCGAGCACGATGAGCACCGCAGCGAAGAGCATCCAGAGGATGCGCGGCACCGTGCGGCCTAGTACCGAGTCGCGCAGCGGGGACGCCTCGACGCGGAATGCGTATTGGTCGAGGAAGCCCTTCGAGTACGCGTTCGAGAGCGTCTCGGGGAAGCGCGCGAGGATGCCGGCAAGGTCGCGCGTCGCGTCGTCGACCGTGACGCCCTCCTTCAATCGGGCGATGCCGACGTTCGGATGGTTGTTCCAGAAGGGACCCGCCGGATCGAGCCGCATCGGGACCCAGAGGTCGACGCCGAAGCCGGCGAGGTTCAACGCATCGGCGAACGGCCCGGGCATCGGGAGCGTGAGGCCAGGGGCCGTCACGCCGATCACTTGGTAGCTGCCGTCGGCGGTGTTGATGGTCGAGCCGACGATCTTGGGATCGCCGCCGAACCGTCGCTGGTGGTACTCGTGGCTCAGCACGACGACCTGTGGTCCGCCCGGTACGTCGTCATCGGCCTCGATGAGGCGGCCGAGCTCGGCCCGAGCGCGGAACGCGTCAAAGATGTCATGGGTGATGCTCGCGACGCGGGCCGGCTCGGCGTCGCCACCGCTCATCACGGTCATCGTGAAGTTGCGATAGATGCCGAAGTCGCTGACCGTGCGCGCGTTCTCGCGGAACTGGAAGTAGCCGCCGGGCGAGATGCCCCAGCGTCGTTCGCCGCTGCCAGGGACGGTCGCCGGGTGCAGCACCGAGACGAGACGGTCGGCGTCGGGATACGGCAGCGGACGCAGCACGACGGTGTCGAGCACGGCGTACATTGCCATCGTCGCACCGAGGCCGAGCGCGAGCGTCGTGAACGCGATCAAGGAGAAGGCGCGATTGCGCCCGAGCGCCCGCACCGCGAGCCGCGACTCGCGCCAGAGCGACGAGAGGAAGCGCGCGCGGGCTCGCTCCCGCAGCGTGTCGGCGTCGATGCGGCTCGTCTCGCGCCTGTAGGCGTCATAGTCGCCGAAGCGGCGGCGGACCTCGGCCTCAGCCTCGGCGGGCGACATGCCGCTCGCGATGAGTTCCTCGCGGCGCTCGTCGATGTGGAAGCGGAGTTCCTCGTCGACCGAGGCGTCGATGCGCCGCGGCGACTCGGGAAGGGAGAACTCGCGGCCCGGGATCCTGTCATGCGTGCTCATCGTGCGCCCTCCGCGGCGAGGATCAGGCCCATCGCGGTGGAATACCGTTCCCAGCGCGAGGCCTCGGCCGCGAGCTGCTTCCGCCCGCGCTCGGTGATGCGATAGTACTTCGCGCGCCGGCCCTTCTCGGTCGTCCCCCACTCGGCCGCGAGCCACTTCTTCTGCTCGAGGCGATGCAGCGCCGGGTAGAGCGCGCCTTCCTCGACGAGGAGCTGCTTGTGGGTCACGTCCTCGATCCATCGCACGACGCCGAGGCCGTGCATGGGGCCCCAGCTGAGGGTCTTGAGGAGGATGAGATCGAAGGTGCCGCGGACGAGTTCGAGGTCGGAGGCTGGCATCGCGAGTCGGTGGGTGGGGCGGATTGACCTAAGGTTCTTAGGATATGACGGGGCCTTGCCCGAAACGGTTTCGCGGGAGCGGGGGGAGCGGGGGAGATCCTGCCGAGAAGCCCCCTTCAGCGGCAGTTGCAGTCCTCGGCGCCCACGGCGCCTCGGCGTTGAAGGCCCGTCCCCGCATCCCGCACCCCGCATCCCTAGTCCCTGCACGGCGTTAGATTCACCAGCGCGCAGCCCTGCCACCCGCCCTCTGCCACCTGCCACCTGTAGTCATGGACGTCCTCGACACCCTCGTCAGCCTCGCGAAGCGCCGCGGCTTCGTCTTCCAGTCGTCGGAGATCTACGGCGGCACGGGGTCCGTCTGGGACTACGGCCCGCTCGGCGTCGAGCTCAAGAACAACATCAAGGCCCGCTGGTGGAACGCGATGGTCCGCGAGCGCGACGACGTCGAAGGCCTCGACGCCGCGATCCTCAT
>CAYSAR010000095.1:0-8060 GCA_964428985.1 uncultured Gemmatimonadaceae bacterium
GTCTACGCGAGCGGCCAGCTCGGCACGAGCCGCACCGATCCCGACTCCAGCATCCAGGCACAGACGCGGCGCGCGCTCGAGAACACGAAGCGCGTGCTCGAGCAGGCCGGCACGACGATCGAGAACGCCGTGAAGTGCACCGTGTTCCTGATCGAGGCCGCCGACTTCCGCGGCATGAACGAGGCGTACCGCACGTTCTGGCCGTCGAACCCGCCGGCGCGCAGCACCGTCGTCGTGAAGGCGCTCGTGGTGCCGGGGGCGTTGGTGGAGATCGAGTGTATGGCGAAGATGCCGTAACTACAGGGGGCAGAGGGCAGGTGGCAGGTGGCAGAAGGGGTGGCCGTTCGGCCGCCCCTTCTTACATCCGGATCCGCGCGAAGCGGACGATGACGCCGCCGGTCGATTCGTCGTCGACGGGGATCAGATACCTGCCATCGGGCAGAACGCCGACGGGGAGGTTCGCGTCGAGCGTGAACCGGTAGCGCCCGTCGCGGTCGAAGCTGTCGACGCGCGGCTTCGAGGATCCGCGCAAGGTGCGTTGCACCCAGATCGAGCCGTCGCTGAGCAACGTGATGCCATGGATCGCCGGCACATACGATGCGGCGCCGAGCAGCTCGGCGAGCTCCCTCGGCTTCACCTGGCATTGCTGGCCGCCGAGGGACGCACGGACGCCGGTACCGGCGACGAGCCGCAGGTCTTCATCAGTCGGTGGCTTCGCCTCGACCTCGCGCCGGATGGAGCGCACTAGCCGGCCACCTTCGATCACCCAGACTTCGTACGCCGCCGAACCACTCACGACAGCCCGATCCTGATAAGCGGCGGCGTGGACGGTCGGCGTGAGCAGCGGTGGGCGTCGAACGGGCATCGGCAAGCACGGGAGCGGGACGGCTTTGCCCGCCGGATACGTGAACGACAATACCGGTGAACTGTCGGCGCTCGCGCCGATCGCCGCGCGCGCCGAGTCGCCGCTCGACTCGCGCCGCACCGCGAACACATCCGTGCCACGCACGTCGAGCGGCCGGATGCCCTGCTCCGTAGTGGGCAGAGTCAGCTGCGGTAAGAGCGAATCCCCGAGTCCCGTCCAGCGTTGCACCGCCGCGCGCTGTGAATCGAATACTTCGAGCGTGTCGCCGCTCAACGTGACGGCGAGCGGTAGGCGCAGCTCGCCGGGCCCATCGCCGCGCCGCCCGATGCGGCCGACGAAACCGCCCGACCCGTCGAACAGGTACGCGACCGCATCCTGCGCCGAAAGTGCGACGGTCTCGCCGTTGGGAAGCGCCGCTACCGCCCACGAAGGAAGGGCCGTGAAGAGGAACGGGGCGCCTTCCTCATCGAGCAGCGCCGAGTCGGACGACCACGCGATCGACACGCGATGGTCGGACTGGGGAGGATTGACGACGACCGTGATGCCCGCCGAATCGCGTACGGCCGCTGTAACCTCCGCGCGTTCGGCGCCGGTGGTCTCACATGCCGAGACACTCAAAGCGAGAGAGACCACCGCGCTCGCGCGCCAACGAGGGCGCCGCGCGACATGCAACCTCATTCCCGCGGCGAATCCAGCTCGCGCAACCGCCGCAGCACCTCGCCGAGCGCTTGCATCTCCCGCCCATACGTCGCCCAGTCGTCGGCGCGCTGGGCGGCGCGGGCGCGGTCGTAGTGGGCGAGCGCCTCGGCGGCGAGCTGCGCGCGCGTGGCCGCGACGTCGTCCGTACGCTCTTGGGGCGGCGCGACTTCCGTGCGTGGCGTGGTGGATGCGCCACCCCGCGCGCCCGTGCCCCCGCCGAAGAGCACTTCGAGCCCGCGCTCGAGCGTCTCCTCCATCACGACCCGCCCCTCGTGCACGACGATCACGCGCTTGAGCTCGGGGATGCGGCCGCCCTGCGCCTGGAGATAAAGCGGCTGCACATAGAGCAGCGACGACTCGATTGGGATCACGAGCAGCTCGCCACGGATCACCTGTGACCCGCTGCGGTCCCAGAGCGAGACCTGGCGCGCGACCTCCGTGTCCTGATTGATGCGGCTCGCGACCTGCGCCGGCCCGAAGATCAGGCTCTGCCGCGGGAAGCGATACTCGATGAGCTTGCCGTAGTCCTCGCCATCGTTCCGCGCGACGACCCACGCCGCGAGGTTGTCCTTCTGCCGCGGCGTGAACGGTCGCATCAGCAGGTACTCGGCGCGCGCCTCGCCCGGCAGCCGCATGACGATGTGCCGCGTGTAGCCCGTCTCCTCGGCGCCCTGCGGCGTGCGCGGCACCTGCCACTGGTCCTCCCGATGATAGAACGTCTCCGGGTCGGTCATGTGGAACGTCGCGTACAGCGCCGTCTGTGCGTTGAAGAGCCGCTCGGGGTAGCGCACATGCGCGCGGAGATCGGCCGGCATCTCCGACATCGGCCGCAGCAGGCCCGGGTAGATCCGCGCGAGCGTCCGCACCATCGGGTCGGACGGATCGCTCAGGTACGCGCGGATGTCGCCGTCGTACGCGTCGATCGTGACCTTGACGCTGTTGCGCATGTAGTTCGTGCCGTCGAGCAGCCGCGCCGAGTAGGGGAAGCGATCGGTGAACGTGTAGGCGTCGTGCATCCAGACGAGCCGCCCGCTGTCGGTCACGACCATGTACGGGTCCCCGTCGAAGCGCAGGAACGGCAGCGCCTTCGCGGCGCGCTGGCGGACGTTGCGGTCGAAGAGGATGCGCGTGCTGTCGGTGAGGTCGCGCGAGAGCAGGATGTTGAGCGACCGGAAGCGCAGCGCGAAGAGGAGCCGGCGCAACGCCGACGAGACGGGCACGCCCGCGTTCCCCTCGTACCGCGAGTAGATCGCCTCGTCGCCCTCGGCGGACGGATGGTCGAACTCGCGCTGGCGCGACGGCGCGAGCACGAACTCGCCGGCGAGCTCGCCGAAGTAGATCTGCGGCCGCGTGATCGGCAGCGCGATGCCCGACTCCGGCGGCAGGTCCTTCACCCAGAGCACCGGCAGGCCCTCGGCCGTGATCTCGTTCGTCGGCCCCATCGTGAGGCCCATGCCGTGCGTGAACGTGAGATGCTCGTTCACGAACGTGCGCGTCGGCAGCGCCGCCGCGTCGAGTTCGCGCACGGAGAGCAGCACGTGACGCAGCCGTCCGTCGACGATGTACCGGTCGTCGTCGACGCCGACGAACTCGTAGTAGGTGCGGATCGACTGGAGCTGCCCGAACGTGCGCAGCAGCGGCGCGCGATCCCAGAGCCGCACGTTCTCGATCGTCTCGCGGTTCGCGTCGAGGTCGCGCGCGGTGAGCTGCTGGCTGCCGTCGAGCTCGCGCCGCTCGACGTTCCCGATGCCCCACGCGCGGCGTGTCGCGGCGATGTGGCGTTCGAGCTGCGGCGCCTCGCGCGCCAGCTCGTTCGGCTGCACGACGAGCCGATGGTACGCCGACGGGATGAGCTGCGTGAGGAGGAGATTCAGCGCGATGTACGCGCCGAGCGTCGCGCTCGCCGTGCGCACGATGAGCCGCCGGCGCGCACCCCAGAGGATCGCGACCGACCCGAGCACGAGCAGCACCGCGAGCACGCGCAGCGCCGGCAGCTCGATCGTCAGGTCGGTGAGGTTCGCCCCGGTGAGGACCGCGTGCTGCCGCAGCAGGATCGACGGCGTCGCGACGAACGCGATGCGCACGGCGTGCACGAGCAGCAGCAACGCGGTGAGCACGGCGAGATGGAGGTGCACGCCCGGCTCGGCCTTCAGGCGCCAGCCACGGAGGTAGATGTCACCCCGCGCGACGTAGATCGGGAGGACGAGCAGCAGGAGCGCGACGAGCAACATCTCGGTCAACAGGTCGACCCCGAGATCGATCGCCGGGAGCGTGAAGACGTAGAACGCGATGTCGCGGCCGAAGACGGGATCGACCTCGCCGAACGGCGTGCGATACCAGAACTGGAGGACCGTGCGCCATTCGGTCGCCGCGCCGACCGCGATCGCGAGCGTCGCGAGCGCGGTGACGATCGGCGCGAGCAGCTGCGCGAGGCGCACGAGCAGCCGCTCGCGCATGACGATGCCGCCCGCGGCCAGCACGCGCACCGAGTCGCGCACCATCTCGATCCCCGAGAGCGCGACGCGCGCGTTCGCGCGGAGCACCACGTAGGCGACGAGGCCGGCGGCGACGCCGATCGACCACTGCGCGCCGACCTTGAGCGTGAACACGCGCTCGAACCCGACCTCCTGGAACCAGAACCAGTCGGTCAGTCGGATCGCGAGCGCCCGCGCGAACGCGATGGCGAAGAGGGGGATCAGCAACAGGACGGCGAGCCGCGCCCGCCGGTCGCCCGGCAGCCGGAGTCGCTCCTTCATCGCGCGCGGAATCTGCGGTCTCGCCATGCCCCAACGGTGCGGCCGGGGACGTGGACCCGCAACGGCCTAGCGCGCTGGTCAGCAAGAAAAAAGGGGCGCATCCTCGATGCGCCCCTTGATGCCCCCTCGCGAACCGAGGAGCGTCACGCCACGCTGGCGAGCTGGTCGACGACCTTGCCGTCGAAGAGGCTCACCTCGCGGTCCGCGTGCTGCGCGTAGCGCGCGTCGTGCGTCACCATGCAGATCGTCGCGCCGTTCTTGTGGAGCTCCTGGAGCAGCCCCATCACGGCCTCGCCGTTCTTCGAGTCGAGGTTACCGGTCGGCTCGTCGGCGAGCAGGATCGCCGGGTCGCCCGCGACGGCGCGCGCGACGGCGACGCGCTGCTGCTGACCGCCCGAGAGCTGCATCGGGTAGTGCTTCGCGCGGTGCGACATCCCCACCCGCTCGAGCGCCGCGTTCACGCGCTCGGTGCGCTCCTTCGCGCTCATGTCGCGGTACGTCATCGGCAGCTCGACGTTCTCGAAGACCGTGAGGTCGCCGATCAGGTTGAACGCCTGGAAGATGAACCCGATCTGCCGGTTGCGGACGCGCGCGCGCTCGGCCGGCGCGAGGTTCGCGACCGCCATGCCGTTCAACTCGTACTCGCCGCCGCTCGGCACGTCGAGCAGGCCGAGGATCGAGAGCAGCGTCGTCTTGCCGCAGCCCGAGGGACCCGAGATCGCGACGTACTCGCCCTTCTTGATCTCGAAGTGCACGTCGGAGAGGGCGTGGGTCTCCACCTCGTCGGTATAGAAGACCTTCTTGATGCCCTGCATGCGGATGAGCGGCTTGTTCGTATCCATCGGGTGGGTCTCCGGAAGGGGGCTGCGTGAAGTCGAAGCGGTGGACGGCTAGCGGATGCGGACGCGGTCGTTGTTCGCGTACTGGGTCATGTCGGAGAGGATGATGCGGTCCCCGACCTCGAGCCCGCGCACGATCTCGATCGTGTTGACCGAGCTGCGCCCGAGCTCCACCTGCACCCGCGACGCGTAGTCGCCGTCGGGGTCGAGCTTGAAGAGGCCCACCGTGCCCGAGCCGGGGCCGAACGCCGGCCGCCCGCTGAACAGGATGTCGGTGAGCTTCTGGATCTCGATCGTGCCGTCGACGCTGAGGTCGGGCACGGCGCCCGCCGGGAGCGGGCCCTCGAGCTTGATGTCGATCGTCACCGAGCCGCCGACGGCGGCCGGGTCCTTGCGTGAGACCACGCCCTTCACGAAACCGTTGCGCGTGTCGACGCTCGCGACCTGCCCGAGGTTCACGTCCTTCGCCTGCGACTCGGGGATGCGCAGCACCGCCTTGAGGTTGCCGGGCTGCACGATGCGCGTGAGCGCCGTGCCCTCGGGCACCCACTGGCCGAGCTCGAACGAGAGGTCCTGGAGCACGCCGGCCTCGGGGGCCCGCACCTCGAGCGACCCGAGCCGCGCGCGCTGCCGCGCCGCGATCGCCTCGAGCTGCACGACCTGCGATTCTTGCGTCGCGACCTGCGAGTCGATCGCCGCCGCCATGAGCTTGAGCCGCTCCTGCTCGACCTTGAGGCGCGTCGTCGCTTCCTCGGCTTGCGCCTTGCGGTTCGCCGCCTCGAACGTCGAGATCAGGTTCAGCTTCACGAGCGAGTCAGCCGCCGTCGCCTCCTGCGACGCCGCGATGAACGCCGTGCGCGCCGAGGCGACCGCACCCTCCTGCGTGAGCAGGCCGCTGCGCAAGTTCGTCTTGAGGTTCAGCAGCTCGATCTGCGCCTGCCGCACCTGCTGCTCGGCCTGCATCGTCTGGATCTGCAGGTCGGGGTTCGAGAGCACGAGGATCAGGTCGCCGGCGGAGACGCGCTGGCCGGCCTCGGCGAGCTTGCGCTCGACGCGGGCGGACGCCTGCGCCGTGATGTAGCGGATCTGCTCCGGGACGAGCGTGCCGGGTCCACGCACCTCGCGCACGACGTCGCCGCGGCGCACCGAATCCACGAGGATTGCGGCTCGCGCGACCGTCGGCACCGCCGGGTCGAGCGTGCTCAGGGCGACCGTCACGAGGATCACGACGGCTGCGCCGACGCCGATCATGACGTTCCGTCCGGTCTTCTTGCGAGGTGCGCGAGCGATATCCATCGGGTGAGGTCCGGGGGGGTTCGGGGTCCCTACGTGCCGGCGGCCCCGTCGTTTCAGGTTAGACGTCCGGGGGACCCCGGAATCATCGGTCCAGCCAAGTCCTTGTCATTTCAATCGTACCGCAGGGCTTGGATGGGGTCCACCGACGCCGCCCGGCGCGCCGGGAGGTATCCCGCCATCACGGCGATGGCGCCGAGCGCCACCACCGCGAGCGAGAAGACGATCGGGTCATGGCCCTCGAGCCCGAACAGGAGCGACTGCGCGGCGCGACCCAGCGCGATCGCCCCGGCGATACCGATCGTGCCGCCGACGAGCATGAGCAGACCGACCTGCTTCATGACCATGCCACGGACCCGGCCGCCGTCGGCGCCGAGCGCCATGCGCACGCCAATCTCCCGCGTCCGCTGGGCCACGGTGTAGGCGAGCACGCCGTACAACCCGACCCCGGCGAGCAGCGTCGCGAGCACCGCGAACGCCGACGAGAGGATCGTGATCATGCGGTCGAGGAAGATCGTCTCGCGGACCTGCTGCGGCATCGTCTTGAGCTGCTCGACCGGGAGCCCCGCGTCGATCCCCTTCATCACGCCGGGGATCGTGCCGAGGAGCTGCTCGGGCGACAACGACGTCTTCACATAGAAGTTCATGTTGGCCACCCGCCCTTCCTGCGCCCACGGCAAGTAGAACACCGGCGGCACCGAGTCCTTCACGCTGCTGTACTTCGCGTCCTTGAGCAGGCCGACGATCTGGATGTTGAGCGAATCGCCCCCCTGCCCGCCGCGTCCCATGAACTTGCCGACGGCGTCGGTGCCGAGGTTGAACTTGCGGGCGAACGTCTCGTTCACGACGGCGACGCGCAGTGCCCCCGCCTGGTCGGCGGCGGTGATGTCACGCCCATCCACGAGGGTCATGCCGAGCGCGGCGAAGTAACCGGGTCCGACGGCGTTGAAGCGGCTGTTCGAGTCGATGTCCGGTCCCGACTCGAAGCCCTGCACGCGGACGTTCGTGCCCCAGTTGCTGCCGGCGATGAGCGGCACCATCGACGACGTCACGGCGGTCACGCCGGGGATCGCGGCGAGTTCCTCCTCGATGCGGCGATACAGGATCATCGCGCGCGTCGTGTCGTAGCCGGCCTGGAGGGGTGAGACGGAGAACGTCACGACGCGGTCGACCGCGACGCCGAGATCGACGCGGCTCACGTTGACGAGGCTCTTGAGGAAGAGGCCGGCCGAGATCAGCAGCGCCATCGAGAGCGCGATCTGCACCGTCACGAGCCCGGAGCGGAACCGCGCCGCCGCGCGCCCACCGGCGATCTGCCCCGCGCCGGCGCGGATCGCGCTGATCAGGTCGCCGCGCGTGCTGTGCAGCGCCGGGAACATGCCGAAGACGATCCCCGTCGCGATCGCAAGGGCGCCGGCGAAGAGAATGACCGAGGGTTGGAGCTCGAACGCCAGCGACTCCGCCGCGTCCGGCGGGAGCATCGCCGAGATCGCCTTGAGCGTCCATGAGGCAACGACAAGGCTCGCGGCACCGCCGACGAGCGAGAGGATCACCGACTCGGTGAGCAGCTGCGTCATCAGCTGCCGGCGGCCGGCGCCGAGCGCGAGG
>CAYSAR010000096.1:0-3905 GCA_964428985.1 uncultured Gemmatimonadaceae bacterium
ACGACGCCGAGAACGACCGGCGCCCGCTTAGCGGCGTGCGCCTCGAGTACGAGCGAGGGGCGACGTCGCCCGGCGCGAGTGCCTTCGCGTTCGGTGCCGCGCGCACGGTCATGAACGCCGCCGGCCGCGGGACCCTCGAAGCCGCGCTCCAGCCCCTCTGGCGCGCCTCGACCGACGAGTCGATGGAGTTCCTGAGCCTCGACGCGCTCTACGCGCACGCGACCGCCGGCACCACCGCTTGGCTCGAACTCGTGCGGCGATCACCGCTCGGCTCAGCGTCCGACTTCTTCAAGGCCCCGACCGAGGGAATCGCGTACCGCGTCGGCGTGCGGCAACGCCTACTCGCGGGTCCGCGTGCCTCATGGCTCGCGTCGCTCGAGATCGTCGACCTCGACCAGTCAGGGTCGCGCGCCGGGACGCCGTCGATCGATCTCTACACGAGCGCCGTCGTCGCCCACGGGTGGACTCATCGGGGACAACCGCTCGGCTCCGGCATCGGACCGGGCGGCCAGCGGCAGGTCATCGCGCTCGATCGCATCGGCACGACCTGGCGCCTCGGCGCCTTCGCCGAGCGCGTCCGATGGAACGACGACGCGATGTTCCGTGAAGCCGCCCCCGCCTCCGACCGCCATGACGTGACGCTCCAGCTCGGCCTGCGAGCCGCGCGCGACGTCCGCGGGTACCACGTCGCGGCGTATCTCTCCGGTGGCCAACGGATCAACTACTTGTTCCAGGGTCCGAGCGTCACGCCCGATGCGCGCGGCGTCGACGTCGGCGTCATGCGGATGGGCCTGACGCTCACGCGTGCAGGCGGCGCGCCTCGCATTGTCGGGGTTTTGCCCGAGCCATAGATTCCGCGATTCCCTCTTCCCGCGACTCTTGCGTCCCTCTCGCGCCACGTCCCTGATCTCCCGGCTGTCTCTCGCAGCGACGGTCGCGCTCCTGTTCCTTGCCGGGCTGACGCCGCTCGTGTCGTCGACCCTGCGGGCGCAGGCGATCCCCTCGCCCGAGCAGCTGCAGCAGATGCTCAAGGCGAATCCGGGATTGCTCGACCAACTGCGTGAGCGCGTGCTGGCGAGCGGGATGTCGCTCGAGCAGATCCGCACGCGGCTGCGCGCGGCAGGGTACCCCGATGACCTACTCGACGAGCTCATGGTCGAGGGAGCGATGGGTTCGGGGGGCGGGAACACGCTCGAGATGCTCGCCGCCGTGCGCGACCTCGGGCTGACCGACGAAGCCGACCTGCGCGAGCTCCAGCGCCTCGCGTCGCAACGCGGGCTCGACCGAGAGGGTGCGACGCGCGTCGATTCCCTCTCGTTGCGCGACCCGTCGATCTCGGCGGCGAGCGCCGAGATCTTCGGCCTCTCGCTCTTCCGCGGGTCGACGTCGCTCTTCATGCCGAACCTCGACGGGCCGGTCGACGAGAACTACCGGCTCGGCCCCGGTGACCGGCTCACGCTGATCATCACCGGTGACGTCGAGCGGGCGCACGAGCTCGACGTCTCGCGGCAAGGCACGGTGCTCATCCCGAACGTCGGGCTCGTGCGCGTCGCGAACCTCACGCTCGGCGAGCTCGAGGACGTGCTCTACACGCGGCTCGGGCGCGTCTACAGCAGCATCCGGCGCGGTGCCGGCGCGACGGCGCACTTCACGGTGAACGTCACCGAGCTGCGCAGCAACCAGGTATTCGTGACGGGCGACGTGCAGCGCCCGGGCTCGTACCGCGTGACGAGCGCGGGCACGGTGCTCACCGCGCTCTACGCCGCCGGGGGCCCCACCGAGCGTGGCTCGCTGCGGCGCATCGAGGTGCGTCGCGCCGGCGAGCTCGTCTCCACGCTCGACCTGTACGACTACCTCCTGCGCGGCGATGCCTCGCGCGACGTACGGCTGCGCCAGGGCGACGTCGTCTTCGTGCCGGTGCACGGGCCGCGCGTGCGTCTCGACGGGGAGGTCATGCGCCCGGCGACGTATGAGTCGAAGCTCGGCGAGTCGCTCGCCGACATCGTCGCGGCCGCTGGCGGGCTCAAGGCGACGGCGGGGGCGCGTCGTCTCGTCGTCGAGCGCATCCTGCCCGTCGCCGATCGCACCGCCGGACGCGTGCGCACCGTCATGGACGTCCCGCTCGGCGACGATGGCGCCGTCCCGGCGATCGCCGCCGCCGATGGCGACCTCGTGCGCGTCCCCGGCATCGCCGACCGCGTGCGCGATCGCGTCGTCGTGAAGGGCCATGTGTGGACGCCGGGCCCGCAGGGATTCACGGCCGGCCTCACGCTCGAGGAAGCGCTGCGGCGCGCCGGCGGACTCCAGCCCGATGCCTACCTCGGCACGGTGCATGTCTCGCGGCTGCGTCCCGACAGCACGCGCGTCCAGCTGCGCGCGATGCTCGCCGACACGACCGGCGCGACGCTCCAGCCCCTGACGCTCGAGCCCGACGACGAGATCACCGTCTACAGTCGCACGGCGTTCCGTCCGCCACGTCATGTCGTCATCGGCGGCGAAGTGCGCGACGGCGGCCGGTTCCAGTGGCGCGAAGGCATGACGCTGCGCGACCTCGTGCTCATGGCGGGAGGTCTCACCGACGCGGCCTATCTCGTCGAGGCCGAGGTCGCGCGCATCCCCGCCGACCGCGACACGCGCGTCACCGCGACGACGATGCGCGTCCCGCTCGACAGCAGCTATCGCTTCGAGGCGGGGACGGCGCTCTCGGCGGCGTCGACCGACATCGCGCTCCAGCCGTACGACAACGTCCTGATCATGCGCGACCCGACGTGGCGCGCGCCGCGCTCGGTCTGGCTGACCGGTGAGATCGCCCGTCCGGGTCGCTACACGCTCGCGCAGCGCGCCGAACGGCTGTCTGACCTCATCGAGCGCGCCGGCGGGCTGACGCCGGAGGCCGACCCCCGCGCCGCGTACTTCACGCGCGTGACTGACTCGACGACGTTCCAGCGCCTCGCCGCGTCGCGGGCGCGCCGTCGCGTGGGCGATTCCATCCCGGTGACCGCCGATACCGCACCGACGGTCAACCTCGATTCGATCCGCGCGACGCTCCAAGGCCGGCGCTCGGGCGACAGCACCGTGCACCGCATGCGCGTCGGCGTCGATCTCCAGCAGGCGCTGCGCGGCCGCACCGACGACCTGATCCTGCGCGACGGCGACTCGCTCCACGTGCCGGGGCGCTCGCAGATCGTCGAGGTGCGCGGCGGCGTGAACCACCCGACCGCGCTCGCGTACGCCGGCGGCGCCGGACTCGGCTTCTACGTGAACGCCGCCGGCGGCACCACCGAACTCGCGCGCACGCGCGAGATGTACGTCATCCAGCCGAACGGCAAGGTCGAGACGCGCCGGCACTTCCTCTGGTTGATGCCGATGGACCCGAAGCCGCTGCCGGGCGCCGTCGTCATCGTGCCGGAACGCTCGCCGAACGTCGCGCCGCCGAACACGCTCGGGAACGTGAGCCTCGTCGCACAGGTGCTCGCGACGCTCGCGACGATCATCTACCTCACGCGCTAGCCGTCGAGTTCCGCCGCGTCGAGGCGAGGCGCGGCGGCATCCTTCGCCGCGAGCACCGGCGAGGCCCCATCGAGCGGCCACGCGATCGCGAGCGTTGGATCGTCCCACGCGAGCGAGCGCTCGTGCTCGGCGTACCGATAGTCGGTGACCTTGTACTGCACCTCGGCGCGCTCGCTGACGACGAGGAACCCGTGCGCGAAACCCGGCGGCACCCAGAGCTGCTTCCGGTTCGCCTCCGAGAGCGCGACACCGACCCAGCGGCCGAACGTAGATGAGCCGCGGCGGATGTCGACGGCGACGTCGAAGATCTCGCCGTGCGTCACGCGCAGGAGCTTCCCCTGCGGGCGCTGCACCTGGTAGTGCAGCCCGCGCAGCACGTGACGCAGCGAGCCGCT
>CAYSAR010000096.1:3915-8037 GCA_964428985.1 uncultured Gemmatimonadaceae bacterium
GCACGAACGTGACGTCGAGGCCGGTCGCGGCGGCGAAGTCGCGCGCGTTGAAGCTCTCGAGGAAGAACCCGCGATGGTCGCCGAAGACCGACGGCTCGATGACGAGCACGTCGGGGATCGCCGTGGCTGTGACGGTGATCGCCATCGGTCAGCGCACGAGACGGAGGAGGTACTGGCCGTACGCGTTCTTCGCGAGCGGCGCCGCGAGGCGCTCCACCTGCGCCCGGTCGATCCACCCCTGCCCCAGCGCGATCTCCTCGGGGCACGCGACCATGAGCGCCTGCCGCCGTTGGAGCGTCGCGATGAACCCCGCCGCCTCGAGCATGCTGTCGTGCGTCCCGGTATCGAGCCAGGCGAAGCCGCGCCCGAGCGTCTCCACCTCGAGCGTCCCCTGCTCGAGGTAGCGCCGGTTCACGTCGGTGATCTCGAGCTCGCCGCGTGCCGACGGCGTGATGCTCGCCGCGATGTCGGCGACCTGCTCGTCGTAGAAATAGAGCCCGGTCACCGCGTAGTGCGAGCGCGGCTTCGCCGGCTTCTCCTCGATGCTCACCGCCTTCCGCGACGCGTCGAACTCGATGACGCCGTAGCGCTCGGGGTCGTTCACGTGGTAGGCGAACACCGTCGCGCCCGAGGTCTTCCCCGCGGCGCGCACGAGGAGCGGCACGAGGTCGTGCCCGTAGAAGATGTTGTCGCCGAGCACGAGCGCCGACGGACCGCCGGCGATGAACTCGCGCCCGATCAGGAACGCCTGCGCGAGTCCATCGGGACTCGGCTGCACGGCGTACTCGAGCCGCATCCCCCACTGGCTCCCGTCGCCGAGGAGCTCGGCGAAGCGCGGCGTGTCCTGTGGCGTCGAGATCACGAGCACGTCGCGGATGCCGGCGAGCATCAGCGTCGACAGCGGATAGTAGACCATCGGCTTGTCGTAGACCGGCAGCAACTGCTTGGACACTGCCTTCGTGGCCGGATAGAGCCGGGTGCCGGAACCTCCGGCGAGGATGATGCCGCGACGCCGGACCTGGGTCATCGGTGCGAGGAGGAGTGTTGGAGCGAAGCGAGCGTGCGGACGACGAGATCGACGTCATCGCCCCACGGAGGCAGCGTCACGCCGAACGCGCGTTCGAACCGCCCGCACGCGAGGCGCGAGTTCAGTGGCCGAGCCGCGGGAACAGGATACTCCGCCGAAGTGATCGGCACCACCGAGTCGCTCGTCGCGCACAAGGCGAGGCCCGCCTCGAGGCCGCGCGTGATGACGCGCTGCGCGAACGCATGCCAACTCGTCGCGCCCTGCGCCGTGAGGTGATACAGACCCCACGCCGGCGCGCCCGCGAGCAGCCGCCTCAGGGCCTTCACTGTCGACGCCGCGATGAGCCGCGCGGACGTCGGTGCGCCGAACTGATCCGCGACGACGCGCAGCGTGTCGCGCTCCGCGGCGAGCCGCAGCATCGTGCGCACGAAGTTGTGCCCGTGCGCCGCGTACACCCAGCTCGTGCGCAGGATGAGATGTCGCTCGCACGCCGCCTGGATCGCCCGCTCGCCCGCGAGCTTCGTGCGTCCGTAGACCTGGAGCGGCCCGGTCGCGTCGTCCTCTTCGTACGGACCGTCCTTCCGCCCGTCGAACACATAGTCGGTCGAGTAGTGCACGAGGCACGCGCCGCTGCGCGCCGCCTCCTCGGCGATGACGCCCGGCGCGACGACATTGATGGCCGTAGCCAGCTCCGGCTCCGACTCGGCCTTGTCGACGGCCGTATACGCCGCCGCATTCACGATCACGTCGGCGCGCGCCTCGCGCACGAAGGCGCGCAGTCCGGCGGCGTCGGCGAGGTCCGCGGCCGCTCGATCCGCCGTGCGCAGCTGGCCGAGCGTCGGAAGCAGTGCCTGCAGCTCGCGACCCACCTGCCCACCGGCGCCGAGCAGCAGGATCGTCGGCGACGCGTCGCTAGCCGCCATACTGCTTGCTCACCCACTGCCGGTACTCGCCGCTCGTGACGCCTTCCACCCACTCGGGGTGGTCGAGGAACCACTGCACCGTCTTGCGCAGCCCCGTCTCGAACGACTCCTGCGGCCGCCAGCCGAGCTCGCGCTCGATCTTGCGCGCATCGATCGCGTAACGGCGATCGTGGCCCGGCCGGTCCTTCACGAACGTGATGAGCGCGTCGTGCCGTGCGCCCCCCGCGCGCGGCCGCAGCTCGTCGAGGATGCCGCAGATCGTGCGCACGACCTCGAGGTTCGGCTTCTCGTTCCATCCGCCGATGTTGTACGTCTCGCCGGGCTTCCCCGCCTCGAGTACGCGCATGAGCGCCCGGCAGTGGTCCTCCACGTACAGCCAGTCCCGCACCTGCTGGCCATCGCCGTAGATCGGCAACGGCTTCCCCGCGAGCGCGTTGAGGATCACGAGCGGGATCAACTTCTCGGGGAACTGGTACGGCCCGTAGTTGTTGCTACAGTTGCTCGTGAGCACCGGCAGCCCGTACGTGTGGTGCCAGGCGCGCACGAGGTGGTCACTCGCCGCCTTGCTCGCCGCGTATGGCGAGTTCGGCTCGTACTTCTTCTGCTCGTGGAACGGTGGGTCGGTCGGCGCGAGCGTGCCGTAGACCTCATCGGTCGAGACATGCAGGAAGCGAAAGGCGTCGCGCTCAGTCGGCGGCAGCGATGTCCAGTACGCACGGACCGACTCGAGCAGCGTGAACGTGCCGACGACGTTCGTCTGGATGAAGTCGGTCGCGCCATGGATCGACCGATCGACATGCGACTCGGCCGCGAGGTTCACGACGGCGCGCGGCCGATGCTCGGCCAGCAGCCGCCCGACGAGCTCGCGGTCACCGATATCGCCGACGACGAACGTGTGCCGCCCGTCGCCGTCGAGCGCCGCGAGGTTCGCGCGGTTCCCCGCGTACGTGAGCTTGTCGAGGTTCACGACCGGCTCATCGGTCGCACCGAGCCAGGTGTGGACGAAGTTGCTGCCGATGAAGCCGGCGCCGCCGGTCACGAGGATCACGCCTGCCATTCCTTCCGGTTCGGGTCGAGAGCGAGCCGCATCGAGAGCTGCGCGAGCCCTGCCGTGAACTTCACGCGCGCCCAGAGTTTCCGGTACAGCGGACGGACGATCACGCTCGCGTTGTTACCATGGATCCGTCGACGCAGCGTCGCGCGGTCGAGATGGACGATCGCGCCGGCGAGGTTCCCCGCCATCGCCGTCCAGAGGTCATGCGCCTCCACGTAGCGCGGCAAGGGCAACAGCACGCGACGGAACGACGCGCGGAACGCCATCGCGCAGCCGTAATATGCCGCCCGTCCCGTGTAGATGCGCCCGAGGTTCGCGAGGCGCCGCCGCGAGTCGCGCGCGTCGAGCGGCGGCATCGGGAACGAGACTGGCCGCCCGTCGGCATCCACGTACTCGGAGTTCGACGCGACGACGGCGACACCGGGCTGGGCGAGCGCCGCCACGAGCGCCTCGACGCGGCCCGGAAGCCAGGTGTCGTCCTGATCGGCGAGCAGGATGATCTCACCCCTCGCGAGCGAGATCGCCCGCGCGAACGTCGCCGGCGCGCGGCGGTTCCGTTCGTTCTCGTGCACCTGGATGCGTGGGTCGCCGAAGGCGCGCAGCATCGCGACCGTGCCGTCGGTCGACCGGTCGTCGACGGCGACGAGCTCATCGTCCGGACCGAGTTGCTCCAGGATCGAGCGGACCTGCTCCTCGAGGAAGCGCGTGCCGTTGTACGTCGCCATGCAGACGCTGACGCGTGGTCGCGTGGACGTCATCGGCCGCCCGCCTCGCGTTTGCCGCGTCGCCCGCGCAGTCCGTCCCAGACCGCCGCGACGTAGCTGCGGCCATAGCGCGTCGGCTCGTCGACGAGCGCGAGCTGCACGAGGTTGTGCCCGAGCGCCGAGAGGACCTGCCGCACCCCGAAGGCGACCGGCACATGGCGTCGCCGCGCGATGAGGAAGGCATTGCGGATCTTGTAGTACGTCCGCTCCGCCGAATGCACCGTGCCGCGATACGCGCCCCCGGCCGCGCGCACCGTGCGCTGCCCAATCGCATGCCCCAACACCGCGTCGGGCACGACCGTGATCGGCACGCCCGCCGCGCGGCAGCGCAGGCACCAATCCACATCGACGAAG
>CAYSAR010000097.1:0-7982 GCA_964428985.1 uncultured Gemmatimonadaceae bacterium
TCACCTGGGTGGCGAAGGGCTCGGGGATGATCGAGCCGAACATGGCGACGATGCTGTGCTACGTGTTCACCGACGCGCAGCTCGAGCCGGCGACGCTCGACCGCATGCTGCGCGCGGCGGTCGCCGATTCGTTCAACATGCTCTCGGTCGACACCGACACGAGCACGTCCGACACCTGCGCGATCCTCGCGAACGGCCTCGCCGGCCGCGTCGACGAGGCCGCGTTCCAGCGCGCTCTCACCGCCGGCTGCGTACGCATGGCCGAGATCATGGGCCGCGACGGCGAGGGCGCCGAGCACCTCCTGCGCGTCAGCGTGCGGGGCGCGCTGGACGACCGCGAGGCGCGCCACGTCGCGAAGTCGATCGTGAACTCGCCGCTCGTGAAGACGATGGTGCATGGTGCCGACCCGAACGTCGGGCGATTGCTCATGGCGGTCGGCAAGTGCTTCGACTGCACGATCCGCCCCGAACGGACCGATGCGTGGATCAACGGCCACCAAGTCGTGGGCAGCGGAGAGCGTCTCGACTTCGAGGACGCCGTGGTGCGCGAGGCGCTCAGGGCCGAGGTCGTGGACCTCGAGGTGTCACTCGGCGTCGGCGACGCGCGCGCGCGGGCGTATGGGTGCGATCTGACGAAGGGGTACATCGACGAGAATGCCTCGTATTACTCGTCATGATGCGGGATGCGGGGAGTGACCACGGCGGTCCGTGGTGCGGGGGCTGGCGCACGATGCTTGCTACGTGGGGGATGCTTGGAACGTGAAACCGCTACGTGATGCTCGGTTGGGAACTCCCGACCCATGCACCACGTAGCGGCTTTACTCAGCAAGCATCTCCCCCGCACCCTGCATCCAGCACCACCCCCCGCACCACGGACCGCCGTAGCGTCCTCGCATCGCTATTCCCGCGGCACCCCGATACGAGGCCGTTCCGCCTCCGCCAACAACTTCGTCACGAACCTCTGCCCCTCCGACACCCGCTCCATCTCGATCGCGATCGCGTCGACCGCCGATTCGAGCCGCTGGAGGCGGTCGTGGTTCTCCTTGTCGAGCTGGAGATTCTGCTTCGGGCCTGACGCCCGCTTCCAGATCGACCGCGCGATCGCGACGGCGATCGGGCCCAGCACGAACATCGTGAAGACGATCGAGATGGCGGTCATGTCCATGCGATTCGTCCGGAAAGGGGTGCTCGGTTCTGGGGTCTGCGCCAACGACGTGGCGAGGAGACGGCCGGTGCTCGCGATCTCCGACTCGATCTGGAGGATCCGCGCGTCAAGGAGCCGGATGCGCGCCTCGATCCCCTCGCGGTTCGCGCCCGTCGCGTTCGCGAGTTCCTTCGCCAGTTCATCACGGCGGTTCGCCGCCGAGATCAGCTGGTTCGAGAGTTCGCTGCGCTGGTCACGGATCCCCTCGATCTGCTGGCGCGTCAGGACGCGCGCGATCGGGTTCCCGCTCGCGTCGTTCGTGATCGTGAGGCCAGGTTCGGCCGGCAGCGCCGGCACCGGCGGCGGTGTCCCCGCGGGCGGTGCGGGCGGTTGCCCCGCCGTCGCCTGACCTGGGTTCTGCATCGCGTGTGCCATGGTGGATTCTACTACGCAGTGGCGCCGTCGGCGGTGTCACGCCGGCGACGCCACCAGAGGTAGATCGGCACACCGGCGAGGAGCACGAGCGTCCCGCGCAACGCGTTGCCCGGGTTCGAGATGATCGCCCCAGTCACGACGTACGTCGCCGCCGCCACGAACAGCAGCGTCGTCACGGGATGGAGCGGGGCGCGATAGCGGCGCTCGGACACCGCCGCCGTGCCCTCGGGCGGCGTGAGCCACGCGTTCGTCGTGCGCTGCCCATCGCGCCGCCGATAGACGAACAGCGTCGCCGCCGTGAGCCCGAAGAAGATCCAGTCGGCGAACGTCACCCAGTCGAGCAGTTCCCCATACGTCCCCGAAAGCACGAGCACAATCGACCACGCTCCCTGCAGCACGATCGCCGCGACCGGTGTGCGCCACGTCGGATGCAACTTCGCGAGCGAGGCGAAGAAGACGCCGTCCCGCGCCATCGCCTGGTAGACGCGCGGCGTGACGAGGATCACCACGTTGAGGAACCCGGCCGTCGACGTCGCGATGCCCGCGGCGATCAACGTGCGCCCGACCGCGCCGAAACGCACCTCCATCGCGTCGGCCGCCGGTGCCGTGCTGCGTGCGAGCCCGTCGACGCCCAGCGTCGCGAGGTACGTCACGTTCACGAGCAGGTACGCCGCCGCGACGATGAGCACGCCGATGATCAGCGCGCGCGGCAGGTTGCGCACCGGCTCGCGGATCTCCTCGGCGACGTAGTTCGTCTGCTGCCAGCCGCCGTACGAGAAGAGCACCGGCACGAGCGCCGTGCCGATCGCGATCGACACCGGCAAGAACCCCGCCGGCACGCGCAGGCGCGGCGGCGCGACGCCGGCCGCCGCCGCGATCGAGTCGGCGCGCGCGACGATCGCCGCCGTGGCATCGGTCGCGCCGGCCGCGTCGCCGGCGAGCAGCAATCCCGCAACGACCAGCCCGGCGATCGCGAGCAGCTTGAGCAGCGTGAACGCGTTCTGCACGATCGCGCCCGGCGCGACGCCGAGCACGTTGATCATCGAGAAGAGCGCGATCGCGCCGACCGCGAGCGCGCGCTCACTCCCGGCGGGCAGTCCGAGCAGCGGCACCGCGTAGTTCGCGAACGTCACGCCGACCGCCGCCATCGCGCCGCTCGCGATCGCGAGCAGCAGCGCCCAGCCATACAGGAACGCCGGCAGACCGCCAAACGCGTCGCGGAGGTACGCATAGCCGCCGCCGGCGGCCGGAGCGCGCGCGCCGAGCTCGGCGAAGATGAACGCGCCGAGAATCGCGATGACCGCGCCGAGTCCCCACGCGACGAGCACGAGCGACGGCGTGCCGACGCGCTGCGCGACGACCGCGGGGTTCAGGAAGATCCCCGACCCGATGATGCCGCCGACGACGAGCATCGTCGCCGAGAACAGGCCTAGTCGGCGGGCGTAAGTGACCGTCGGCTGGTTCACGCGGCGAAGATATCTGTATGAGAGGGAAGATGTGAGAGGGGAGATGGGAGAGACGTCCCGCATCTCTCACATCTCCCCTCTCACATCTCACATCTCACATCTTGAGCGTCACGGCTGCCTTGGCGCCGGCGGCGGCGTGCTCGCCCCCGGCCGCGCGAGCGAGCGGTAGTACTCCTCGACCTGCGCCCGATACTCGCTCGGCACCGGCGACCGCGCGCCGAGGGCGGCCTTCTGTTGGCCCGCCTGCGTGAGCTGGCGGTACATCGAGAACTCGAAGCTCTTGAGTCGCTCGAGCAGCTGCTCCTGCAAGCGCTCCGCGCCGAGCGGGTCGCCGAGCGGTCGTCCTGACTCGAGGCGACGCAGATCCTCGATCGCGCGATTCAGCTCGGTCACGTCGACGCCTTGCGCCCGCGCGAGGTCGCGCAGCTGCTCGGCGTTCTGACGCCGCAGTCCGAACTCGCGCGCGTATTGGCGCGGATCCATCCGGCCACCACCGGGCCGCGAGTCGCCCGAGGGCATCGCCCCATCGCGCGCCCCGGTCGGCACCCCATCCTGCGCCCCGCCCCGCGTCCCCTCGCCACTCTGCTGGCCGGACTGCTGGCCCTGGCCCTGTTGGCCTTGCTGTCCCTGTTGTCCCTGCTGCCCCTGTTGTCCCTGCTGTCCTTGCTGCCCTTGCTGGCCTTGCTGGCCCTGCTGGCCCTGCTGGCCCTGCTGGCCTTGCTGCCCCTGCTGGCCCTGCTGCCCTTGCTGCCCCTGTTGGCCCTGTTGGCCCTGTTGGCCCTGCTGGCCCTGCTGCTCCCCCTGCGCTCCCTGAGCCCCCTGCGGTGAATCCCCCTCTCCCCGCTCCGACCGCATCCGCTCCCGCAGGCTCTCGACCCCCCGCACCAGATCCCGCGCCGCCTCCAGCGCCCGCTCCTCCCGACGCGCCGCGCTTTCCCCCTGCAACGCACCGACCGCCTCGTCGAGCTTCTCCGCGATGTCATCGATGTTCTCGCCGATCTGCCCCTCGAACGCGCGCACGTACTCCGGCGATCCACCGCGCATCACGGTCTTGCTGTACTGGATCCGATCGCGCACGCGCGACTCGCGCACGGCGTCCGACGCCTCGCCGAGCCGTGACGCCGCGCCGGGCTGGTCGCGCCGCCCTTCGCGCGCGAGCCGGTTCGCCTCTTGCTCGATGCGATCCATCTCGCCGCTCAGCGCGTCCTTCCGCTCCGACAGCTGCTGCGCCTGCTGGAGCCGCTCGGCGCCCTGCGCCTCGCGCATGCGTTCGACATCCTCGGCGATCTGCCGCTGCCGCTCGCGCGCTTCGCGCGCACGCTCGGCGAGGCCCTTCACCTCCTCGGAGAGCCCGCGATTGCGTGCCTCCTCGAGCCGCTGGGTCGCACGACGCAGTTCCTCGAGCGCCGCGTTGCCTTGCGACTGTGAGCCGCTCGCCGCCTGGCGCATCGCGTCGGCCGCGCGCTGCATCTGCCGCGCCGCACTCGCGAGTTCCTGATCCTGGTTCTCGCGCGCGAGACGCTCCAGACGACGCGCCTCCTCCTCGGCCTGCCGTGCGAGCTCGCGTTGCGCACCGCCACCGCCGCCGCTCGCCTCGCGGCCCATGCGTTGGCGCATCGCCTCGGCCTGACGCTGCAAGCGCTCGTTCTCCTGCTGCTGCCGGCTCGCGAGCTGCCGCAGTCGCTCGAGCGTCTCATCGACCTCCTGCGCCTGCGACCCGCCCGAGGCGCCTTGCTGCACCGCCTCGTACTGGTTGCGCATGCGATCCGTCTCGAGCTGGAAGAGATCGGCGAGATCCTCGGCGTTCTGCGAACCACCGCCGCCGCCCCCACCGCCGCCCCCTTCCTGCTGCTGCACCTGCACATCCCGATACAGCGCATCGGCGCGCTGCACGTGCGTCAGTGCGCGCTCCTCCGCCGGGAGTGCGGCGCCGGCGCGGCGCTGGCCGAGCTGTTCTTCGGCCGCCTTCATCTCCTTCGACGCGTCGGTCAGCTCGCGCTGGATCGCCGTGAACGTCGTGTCCATGTTGCCGAGCCCGCGCTCGCGCATCTGCTGCGCGAGGCGATCGACCGTCTCGCGCAGGCGACCTTGGGCGATCGCGAGCGTCGTCGCGTCCTCGGCACGCTGCTTCTCGCTCGTGCGCGCGCTGTCACGCAGCCAGTTGTACGTGCCGGCGACGATCTCGCGCTGCTGCCGCACGAGGTCGCCCGGCTGCTCACCGCCACCGCCTCCGCCGCCGCCCCCACCACCGGACTCGGCCTGTCGATAGTTGCGCGACCAAGGCCGGATCTCGAGGAAGTAGACGTCGCTCAGCGCCTCGTTGCCGCTCGCATCCTTCGCCGCGGCGTTGTACGCGATGAGGTCGCCCGGCGTGAGATCGAGCTCCTCGAGCATGAGCGTGTGCGTCGCGACGACGTCGTTGCGCGAGCCGCCGTTCACGAGCGGCACGCGCTTCTCCTCGCCGCCGTTCACGCGGTACCGCAGCTCGAGGGAGCGCACGCCGTAGTCGTCGTCCCCGGCGGCCTCGATCGTCACCTCCTCGAGCGCGGTCACCTTCGTGTCGCGCCCGGGCGTCACGATGCGCACGCCGGGCGCGCGGTCGTCGAGCGCCTCGACCACATACTGCACGCCACCCGGCACCTGACGTCCGTCGGCGGCGACGAGGTCGACACGATAGAAGCCGTTCTTGCGCACGCGGAAGTTGCCGCGCAGCTGGCCGGCCGAATCGAGCGCGAGCGGCACCGTCTCGCCGTCATCGAACGTCAGCGTGCCCGCACGCACTGGCCGCGTCACCGAGGGCTCGACGATCACCATCGTCCCCTTCACCGCCGCGACGTCACCGCCGTCCTCGTCGCGCTCGGGCGCCCGGCCAGTGTACGCGGGGTAGCGCAGCTCGATCGCCACCCGCTGCACCGCCGGCAGGTCGGTCACCTTGAGTGCGAACGTCGGCGAGCGCACGCCGTTCGCTTCGACGTAGTACTGCGTCGGCGCGGTGATGTCGAAGAGTCTGCCGGCGAACGCCCCCGACGCCGAATCGCGTCCCATCGGGATGCGCACCCACTCGGCGAGCGAGTCGGAGCGGAAGACGAGCTCGGCGCCGTCGGCCATGAAGTTCATGAGCGTCGCGCGCACGTCGAGCGATCCGCCCCGCGGCACCGTCGCATCGCCCGGCTCGACGCCGACCATCGCCTCCGGCGGCTCGGCGGCGACGGCGACCGACCATGGCGCGAAGAGCACGCGCGCGGCATCGCGCACGCCGCCCGGACCGAGCGCGAGCATCAGCGCACCCACCGCAGCGGCCGCGGCGAGCACCTGCCCCGCGCGCACGGTGCGCGGTCGCTCGATGCGACGGTCGTCGGTGATCGGGCGCAGTTCCTCGACCGCCTTCTCGACGACACGCGCCGTGAGCGCCGGCGACGCCTGGCGGTCGGTGGGCTGCTCGAGCTCGTGCACCGCCGAGATCAGCGCTTGCCGGAGGCCGGGCGCGCGCTCTTCCACGTAGAGCGCGAACTCCTCGCGGCTCGCCTTGCGCCGCAGCGGCAGGAAGAGCCACTTCGCGGCCGCCGCGACTACGAGTCCGTAGCCAAGGAGCCGGACGAGCATGACGCCAGTGCCAGTCGTGCCGACGAATCGCGTGACGAGCGCACCGACGAGCATCGCCGCGACCGCCGCGACGAGCACGTACGCCGCGCCCTCGAGCAACAGGCGCTGGCGACGCTGCTCGCGCAGCCGATCGAGCAGCTGGAGGAGGCGTTCGGCCGAGGACGTGCTCGATGTGCTCATCGCTGCTCCACCGTCATGGGTTCACCACTGCGCCCGTGTGCCCTGCGTCGATCGTGGCACGCCGTGCCCGCCCGCGCCAGCCCAGTGCGGCGATGATCGACTCGACCACCAACAGCGCCGCCACGATCGCGAGCAGGATGCGCCAGACACCCTGCCGTCCCTCCACCTCGATCGCCGTCTGGATGCCGGCGTCCCGCGCGGTCGAATCAGTGCTCATCGACACGCCCAACAACAACTCACCGGGGTCCGCCGCGACGAGGTCCGATTCAGCCGTCGCGACGTTCACGGCGACGCGCGCGCGCGGCGTGCCGCTCACCCGCTCCTCATAGGCCGCGTACACCCCCGGCTGGTCGAGGATCACCGCAAGCTGCTGCCCTGCCGTACCCGGCCGAAGCAGCGTCCCGTCAGGCGCGGCGACGACCGGCTGCCGCCGCACGCCGCGCGGCAGCCAACTCTCCCCCGTCGAACGCGCGAGCGGCACGGCCTCGTGCCCGGCGCCATGGAGCGCGACGCGACGCATGAGCGGGAGGAAGGCCGGCTGGAGGGGGAGGTCGCCGCTGCGCACGTCGAGGGGCAGCGCGAGGACGAGCACGCGCCCGTCGCCGACGCGCCGTTCGAGCACGGCCGCCTGGCCGTCGTCGAAGCGCGCGAGGACGTCGGTGCCGACGGTCGGCGTGAGCCGCGCGAAGCGCCAGAAGCGCGGCGCGCTGAGCGCCGCCGGCGCCTGACGGAACGGCGTGAAGAGCGGGTGGTCATCGCGCACCTCGCCGATCAGCGCGCCCCCACCCGCGCGTCGGTCGGCGACGCCATCGACCGACGTCGCGCCGCCGAGCGCGCTCGTGCGGCGCTCGCCGAGCCGCGGGCCGGCATAGAGCACGAGCCCGCCGCCCTGTTGGACCCACGCATCGAGGGCCGTGGCCTGTGCGCCAGCTGGCGGCGCCATGTCCCAGTACATCACGAGTGACGAGCGCGCGAGCGTCGCGGCGTCGAGCGTCCCCGGACGACGGCGCTCGATGCTCACCGTCGGCGCCCGGCCAATCGCGCCGCTCACTGAGCCGACAGACGGCAGACGCGAGCAACGTGCTTTGAGAGGCCTCGCTGGAAAGCACGGCCTTTCTGATTAGAAGCCGACCCACATGATCGGCTGGAGCAGC
>CAYSAR010000098.1:0-7981 GCA_964428985.1 uncultured Gemmatimonadaceae bacterium
CGACCCGCCGAGCGCGGCACGGCCATGGCCCACGCTTCGTGCTTGGCTCGTGCTGCGCCAAGGGGGCCTGCGCGATGACCTGCATCGCCTGGCCGCCGCGCGCGGCGTCGCCGGCTGGTTCGACCCGCCCGTCTGCCTCTTCAATGAGCTGGGCGCGCTCTGGGGCGACGGCGAGGATGCGACTGCCCTGACCGAGCAGGAGCGTCACGCGATCCTCGCGCGACTGCTCGACGAACGCGGTCGCGCGCTCCTCGGCGCCGCGACCGACGCATGGGTGCCGGTCGTCGATCGCCTGTTCGGCGAGCTCGTCGGCGAAGGGATCGACCCCGATGCGTTCGGCGAGGCCATGCAGCGCATCGCGCGCGACGCGCACGACCGTCTCCGCGCCGAGACGCTCGGCGGCGTCTTCGTCGAGTGGCATGCGTCGCTCAAGCGTGCGGGGCGCACCGACGGTCGCGACCTCAAGGTGCGGCTCGCGCGGCGGATCGCCGAGGATCCCAACGCCGTCGCCGAGCGACTCGGCCATCGGCGCGAGGTCCGCATCGTCGGCCTCGCCGACTTGCGTGGTGGGTGGCGCCCACTGCTCGAGGCGCTCGCCGCGACCTCCGTCCTCGATCGCGTCGAGGTCCTGACCTCGGTCGACCTGCCACTGCCGGCCACGTTCGCGCGCGAGGGTGGGACGGCCGCGCCGGCGCTTCCTACGCCGCCCGCGTTGCATCTGTGGGAGACTCCCGATTCCGCACGAGAGGCGGAGCTCGTCGCCGTTCAGGTCCGCGCCCTGATCGATGGGGGGACGCCGCCCGCGCGCATCGCCATCATCGCGCGCCAGGCGCGACCGGCCGTAGACATGATCGCGACGGCGCTCACGAGTGTCGGCGTGCCGGTCACCGCGCGTCGTCGCGTCGCGCTCGCCGAGACCGCGCCCGCCCGCGCGCTCTCGATGCTCCTCGACGCGGCGCGCGAGCGATGGAGTCGCCATGCGCTCGTCGAGCTCGCCGAGCATCCGTTGGTCGCGACGGGCCTCGACGCGCGCGTACTCAACATGATCGGCTATTCCCGCGCGATGGGCTCGCGCACGGCATGGCGCGAGGCGCTCGCCGAGTTGCTCGCGAAAGCCGAGGCCCGAGAGCGCGGGGACGCCGAGCAGGAGACGCGCCGCGCCGCGCTCCCATCGTCGGCGTCGGTGAAGGCGGTGATCGGTGCCTGGGATTCGCTCGCCCCGCGACTCGCGTTCCTCGACGAATCGCATTTTCTCGAGGAGTGGTGCGCGTGGGTGCGCCGCGTTGTGCGCGATGACGCGTGGGGCATCGGCACGTCGCTCGAGCGCGAGCACGCCGACCCACTGGTGCGGCGCGACGACCTGCGCGCGCGCGATGCGATCACGGCCATCATCGACGCGTGGCTCGACGCCTTCCAACGCTTCGGCGCGACGGGCGCGCCGATGGACGCCGCACGGTTCGCCGACCGACTGTCGCTCATGCTCGCGCAGGACCTCGTGACGCCACCGTCCACGGCGTTCGGCGTCGTCGTGGCCGAGGCGTTGGCCGCCGGGTGGCGCTCGTTCGACCACGTCTTCGTCGTCGGCATGACCGCCGGCGAGTTCCCGCGCCGGCCGGCGCCAGGTCAGCTCATCGATGGACGCGAACGCGCGGCACTGATCGCGGAAGGGCTGCCGCTCGACGAACCGGATGCATGGCGCGCGCGCGAGGCGGAGCTCTTCCGCGTGATCGCCGCCGGCGCCTCGCGTTCGCTGACGCTGGGCTGGCCGATCGTGGACGCCGCCGGACAAGAGGTCGCGCGTTCGGTGTTCATCGACGAAACGGTCGCCGCGCTCGCCGATGGCGTCGCATCGCTCCCTGGGGTGGACGAGTCCGCCGATGCGCGACTCGAGCGCAGCGGGACGCTCGTCAGGTTCCCGCCCGAGAGCGCGCTTGTCGATGGTTTCCCGTCCGCTCCGGACGCGACCACGCTCGCGCTCGCGCGCGAATCGGCGGCACGAGAGCGCGAACGCACCGAGGATCCCTCGCCATGGAACGGCGGGATCGACGATGCCGCGCTCGTCGCCGCGCTCGCGTCTCGCTACGATGAGCGCTACCAGTGGTCGGCGACGCAGCTCGAGCAGGCGGCGAAGTGCCGCTGGCATTGGTTCGCCGCGCGTCAGCTCGCGCTCGAGACCGTCGGCGAGGCCGACGACGAGATGGAGCCGACCGTCGGCGGTTCGATCCGTCACGAGGCGCTCGCGCGATTCTTCGAGCGCGCCGGCGCGGAGCGTGGGAAGCCGGTCTACCTGCGGTCGAGCGACCTCGCGTGGGCCCTGCCGGCAATCGCGCGGGCACTCGACGAGGCATGGGACGCGGCGATCGCGGCGGGCGAATGGCTCGGTCCGCCGGCGCTCCACGCGGTCGCGAAGGCGGAGCTGCGTCGCGGGCTCGAGGAGTACCTGCGCTTCGAGGTCACGCAGGTCGAGGATTCATACAACCCGCGCAAACGGAACGCGCCGCGTGAGGTTCGCGCCGGCGCGATCGAGAACGAGCTCGAGTTCAAGGATCTCGAGATGACCGTCGGCGACATCCGTTTCCGCCTGCGCGGCAGCATCGACCGCGTGGACGAGGGCGTGGATGACCGCATCCCCGACGCTCGGCGCTACCTGGCGGCGATCGACTACAAGAGCTCGCTCGGCTCGACGCCAGCGGCCGGCAAGCCAGCGGCGTGGGACGACGGCATCGTGCTCCAAGTCCCGCTGTACGCACGTGCCCTCGAGCTCCTGCATCCCGATCGCGCGGTCGCGCGCATGGAGTACCGCACGCTGCGGTCGCCGAAGGTCGTGCATCCCCTGCGCCTCGTCGAGGTGCAGCCGAAGGAAGGGGCGGTGATCGAACCACCCGAGGCGCGCGCACGACTGGAGCGGGCGCTCGCGCACGCCGGACGCGTCATCGCGTCGATCCGTTCGGCCACGGTGCCCGCGCGACCGACCGCGTCGGCGGGGTGTCCGCCCTTCTGCCCCGCGAGGGACGTCTGTCGTATCCCCGGCGGCCCGAGGAAGGAGCGATGACGCAGCCGCTCACGGGCGCGCAGCGCGAGGTCGTCGCGACCGACGGGCACCTGCTCGTCTCGGCCGGAGCCGGCTCGGGCAAGACGACGACGGTCGTGCAGGCGATCTGTCACCAGCTCGGCCTCGATGTGGCCGTGCGCCCCGGCGTCGCGCCGATCCCGCCCGTCACCGCGCGCCTCGCGCTCGACGAGATCGCGGCCATCACGTTCACGAACGCCGCCGCCGCCGACCTTAAGCGCAAGTTGCGCCACGCCCTGCGTGCCGGCGGACGCGCCGACCTCGCGCAGGAGGTCGACGCGGCGCGCATCGGCACGATCCACGGATTCTGCGGCGACATGCTGCGCGAGCACGCATTGCGCGCGCGCCTGCGCCCTTCCCACCGACTGCTCTCCGACGGCGAGGCGACCGTGCTCATCGCCGAGTCGGCGCGCGAGGCGCTGCACGCCGCGATCCTCGCGGAGGATGTGCCCGGCCTTCCGGCGCTGCTCGAGGGACGCCGCCTGCGGGACATCTCCGACTGGATCACGCGCGCCGCGACCGACCGCGGTCGCCTCGAGCGGTGGGCGACCGCGCGCGCGTCGCTGCGACTGCATGAGCAGGCGCTGCTCGACGTCGCGCTCCGTGCGGCGGCGCGTCATCGCGAGCGACTCGAGGCCGAGGGACTCGTCGACTTCGATCGACTGTTGATCGCGACGCGCGACCTGTTGCGCGATGTCGGCGTGCGACACGCCGCCCAGCGCCGCATCCGCCTCCTCGTCATCGACGAGTTCCAGGACGTCGATCCGGTCCAGCGCGAGATCGCCGACCTCCTCGGCGGACTCGCCGACATGAGCGATCCCGCGCCGTCGCGCCTCATCCTCGTCGGGGACCCGAAGCAGAGCATCTACCGGTTCCGCCGCGCCGACGTCACGCTCTGGAACGAACTCGAGCGCCGCTTCCGCGACGGTGCCGGCCGCGTGCTGCCGCTCTCCGAGAACTTCCGCAGTCGCGCGCCGATCCTCGGCTTCGTCGACCACGTGATCGGCCAGCTCCTCGCGACACCGGTCGACGAGCGCTGCGGGCGGCAGGACTTCGAGGTCGACTATGCGCCGCTCGAACCGATGGGGGATGACGACGCGGGCCGTGACGGCGCCGCGCTCGAGTTCCAGGTCGTGCCGCCGAAGCACGACGGCAAGCCGCGCAACGTCGGCGAGGTGCGCGCGCTCGACGCCGCGGGCACGGCGCGTCGCATCCGTGAGCTGACCGCGTCGGGCGAGTTCGGCTTCGGCGACATCGCGCTGCTGCTCACGGCGTGGGGCGACGTCGATCTCTACGAACGGACGCTGCGCTCGGCGGGGATTCCCGTCTACGTCCAGCGCGGCGATGGGTTCTGGGACGCGCGCGAGATCCTCGACTGCCTGCTCGCGCTACGCGCGATCCGCGACGGCGCGGATGATGTCGCGATGGTCGGTTTCCTGAAGGGACCGTTCGTCGGCGTGAAGGATGCGACGTTGCTGGCGCTCGCCCGCGCCCGGGCGGGACGCACGTACCGTGACGCGATCGCCACCGCGCTCGCGGGCGCTGCGCTGGACCCGAGGGAGGCGTCGTTGCTCGATCGTGGACGTGCCTTGCTCGACCGCTTCGGCGCGCTGCGCGATCGCCTCCCGCTCGCCGAACTCATGCGACGCCTTCTCGCTGACTCCGGCTTCATGGCCGCCTGCGCGCTCGAGCACGATGGCGCACAGCGCGTCGCGAACCTGCGCAAGCTCGTGCGCCTCGCCGCCGAATCGCCGGGTTCGTCGCTCGGTGCGTTCCTGCGTGCGGCACAGGCGTCGCGCGATCGGGCCGAGAAGGTCGCGCCCGAACCCTTGTACCGTGAGCGTGGCGACGTCGTGACGATCACGTCGATCCACCGCGCGAAGGGGCTCGAGTGGCCGGTCGTCTTCTGGTGCGACCTCGTGCGCGAGGTGCCTGTCGAGAAGGCGCCGTTCTGCGAGGGTCGCGATCGCTTCTCGATCAAGCCGGGCGAGGACGACGACGCGGAGATGGCCGGCGCGGAGGGAGAACCGGCCGGCGGGGATCCGCATGCCGCGTTGCAGGCGCGCGTGCGCCAAGAAGGGATCGCCGAGGCGTATCGACTCTGGTATGTCGCGTCGACGCGCGCGAAGCGACTGCTCGTCTTGAGCGGCATCGCCCTCGGCGACGCGAAGGCGAACGCGTCGCCGGCCCGCCGGTTCAACGCGTTGCTCGGCGACCTCGCGGGCCGTGCCGTCGTCGAGCATGCCCGGTTCTCCGCGACCGTTCGCGAGCTGCGCGCGGAGGCGATCGACGACCGGCGCGAAGTCATGGCTGAGCCGCGCCTGGCGCTGCCACCGGAGACCGTGCGCGTCGCGAGCGGGGCGTCACGTCTCTCCGCCTCACAGCTCATGGCGTTCGAATCGGACGAAGCGCGCTGGCGGCGCGACCATGTGCTCCGGCTGCCACGCCAGGGCAAGGCCGGCGACGCGGAGCGCGCCGTGCTCATCGGTCAGGTGACGCACGACATCCTCGAGCACCTCGATGACGGGACGCTCGACGTCGGGGCGCTCGTCGAAGAGGCGCTCGCGCGTTGGGACGAGGACGCGCCAAGCGCCGAGGTCGACGCAGGCGTTCGCCTGCGCGCGCTCCTGCGCGAACGCGTCGAGGCGGCACGCACGTCACCGGCGTGGCGGGAGATCGCGGGCGCACCCGGCGCGGCGCGCGAACTGTGGTTCACGCGACTCTTCCCTGACGGCACGACGATCGGCGGCGCGCTCGATCTCGTCGCGCCGACGACGGACGGCCGCGGCGCTCGCATCCTCGACGTGAAGGCGGGTGAGCTGACCGGCGACGCCGCCGCGCAACGCTACGCGATGCAGGCGGCGGTCTATGTGGACGCCGTGCGTGCGATCTCGGGCGCGGAGGAGGTCTCGTTCGCGCTGCTCTCGCTCCGGTCGGGGGACGTGACGCCGATCCTCGCACCAAGCCAGTCCGCACTCACCGACCTCATCCGCCGCCTGCGCGACGCCCGAGCGGGCGGTGTATCTTGAGCGCATGCTGACCATCGACCTGCAGGGCAAGCGCGCACTCGTCGCCGGTGTAGCCGACGATGGCGGCTTCGGCTTCGCGATCGCGAAGGCGCTCGGCGAGGCCGGCGCGACCGTCTGCGTCGCGACGTGGCCGCCGGCGCTCAAGATCTTCATGAACCTCATCGAGCGCGGGAAGATGGACGAGTCCCGCAAGCTCGCCGACGGCTCGCTGCTCCAGTTCGAGCGGATCTATCCGCTCGACGCGGCGTTCGACCGCATGGAGGACGTCCCCGAGGACGTGCGCACGAACAAGCGCTACGCCGACCTCGGCGATTATTCCATCGCCGGCCTCGCCGCCGCGATGGTAAAGGACTTCGGCGAGCGGCCGCTCGACATCCTCGTGCACTCGCTCGCGAACGGCCCCGAGGTGAAGAAGCCGCTGCTCGAGACGTCGCGGTCGGGCTATCTCTCGGCGGTCAGCGTGAGCGCCTACTCATTGGTCGGGATGCTGCGCGAGTTCGGCCCCCTCATGCGTGACGGCGGCAGCGTCGCGTCGCTCACGTACATGGCGAGCGAGCGCGCGATTCCCGGCTACGGCGGCGGCATGTCCTCGGCGAAGGCGGCGCTCGAGAGCGACACGCGCGTGCTCGCGTACGAAGCCGGCCGCAAGCACCGCATCCGCGTGAACACGATCAGCGCCGGTCCCTACGCCTCCCGCGCCGCGAGCGCGATCGGAATCATCGACGCGATGGTGAAGTACTGCGCGGCGAACACGCCCCTCCCCGAGGCACTGCACGCCGAGGAGGTCGGCACCGCGGCGGCGTTCCTCTGCTCACCCCTCGCGAGCGGGATCACCGGCACGACGCTGTACGTGGACAAGGGGTACCATGCGATGGGGATGGCGGTCGACGGGGCCACCGTGCCTTCGTTCGGCTGATTCTTGGTGAGGTGAGATGTGAGATGGGGGGCGCCGGGTACTGCCGGCGCCCCTTGTTGCGTCTCAGTCGCCTTGACGGCCGCATCGCGCGCCAGGCAGTTCCCGGCGCGCTCCTCTCATCTCACATCTCCCATCTGCAGTTCAGTCGAGCGGTCGCTCGTACATCTGCACGATTCTCTTCCCGTCCTCGTACTCCCGCACCCCGATCGGGCGATAGCCCAGCTTCTCGTGGAACGCGACGCTCACGGGGTTCGCCGGCCGCAGGTTCACCTCGAGCGTCACGCGCAACCAGTCGGCCTGCGAGGCGGCGCGATGCATGTCCTCGTATAGCGCACGACCGACGCCGAGCCGGCGTGAGCGCTCCGCGACGACGACGCGATCGAGGTAGAGGAAGTCGGCGTACCGCCGCGTGAACCACCGATAGTTTTCGCTCCAGTAGTCGAGCCCCGACGGCACGCAGAGCACGAACCCCGCGATGCCCCCGGCGTCCTCGAGCACGCGGAAGTAGCGGGCGCGGTTCGCGAGCCAGGCGAACTGCTCGGGTTCGAGCGCGTTCACGTGCGGCGTCGCGCCGTTGTTGAGCGCGAGCACGACCGGATGGTCGGCGACGGTCGCGTCGCGGACCACCCAGTGCGCCCGCCGGTCCGGCGCCGCGCTCACAGGAGCGCGCCCGCCGGCGTCTCCACCTCCGCGTCATCGTCGGCGGTGATGATCGGGCGCGCTGGCTCTTCCGCCTTCGGAACGACCGGCTCGAGACCCGCCGCCTTTGCCTTCTCGTTGAATCGCTCGAGGTCCTCCTTGAGCAGCTTCTGCATGCGATCGATCTGCACCTTGAGCTGTCCGGTGAGCTCCTCAAGGACTTGCACCGCCTGGTCCGTCGGACGGTACGGCCCCGACGACGCGACGCCGTTCAGCGCCGCGAGCTTGTTGTTGAGCTTGATCGGGTAGTTGAGCGGATCCTGGTTG
>CAYSAR010000099.1:0-7959 GCA_964428985.1 uncultured Gemmatimonadaceae bacterium
AGAACGAGAGCCAGATGTCGTCGAGGATGATGCGCGAAGGCGGGATCACCTTCTTGAGCGCCTTCATCACATAGATGAACTGTGGGGCCACTTTGGGGACAGATGGGAGATGTGAGATGGGAGGGGGGCGGCCGTGCGGCCGCCCCTCCGCCTCGTTCGAACAAAGTTAACCGACCGGATGCATGTTCTCCCGGCAGCGGGACCCTCGGTAGCTTTCGTCATGGCCCTCCGACTCCGGGCGATCTCGGGCACGGTCCTGCGCGCGACCGCTGGCATCGTGCTCGCGGGCGCCGCGGTCGCGCAGGCGCAGACCGCCCCACCACTCAAGGTCATCGAGATTCGCGGCGCCGACCCCGGCCCGACCGTCGCCTTCGTGGCCGGCGTGCACGGTGGCAAGGCCTCGGCGTCGGTCGCGCTCGAGCGGCTCGCGGCGCGGCTCCAACGAGAGAGCGCCCGGATGCGCGGTCGCGTCCGCATCGTGCCCGTGGCGAACGAGGCGGGGCGCAAGGCGGGGCTCGCGCAGCTCGCGCCCGACTCGCTCAACCTGAATCGCGTCTTCCCGGGGAAGCGCACCGGCCAGCCGACCGAGCGCCTCGCCGCGCGAATCATGTACGAGGTCGTCGCCGGCGCGGACTACCTCATCGACATGCACGGCTCCGACGGCGACGAGATGGTCGGCCGGTTCGCGTACGCGGCGCGACCGGGCGTCCGGCCATCCGTCGACTCGGCGGCGCTGCGCCTCGCGCGGCTCTGGGGCACGCCGCTCGTCGTGTGGGACACCGAGGGACCGCGCACCGTCGCGACGTCGACGTACCTCCAGACGGCGGCCCATCTCTCGAACGTGCCGGCGATCACCGTCTTCGAGGCTGGAGCGGAGCGCGAGGAGGAACGGGCCATCGAGGCGTTCCTTGCCGGCGCCCTGCGCGTGCTCGGTGCGCTCGACGTGCTCACCTATGAAGTGATCCCAGTGAGCGAGCCGAGCGTCCGTCCGGCGCGCGCGATCGTCGTCGCGCCGGTGGACGGCCGTTGGGAACCCACGACCGATACCCGCCCCGGCCGCACCGCCTCCGGCGCCGAACCACTCGGCACGTTCGTGGATTCGTCCGCCGTGACCGACCGAGCGGAGGACCTTCGCCTGGATGCCGACGCACGCGGCGTGCTGCTGCATGTGCGCAAGGCCGGCGCCGTCCGGGCCGGCACCCCGCTCGTGATCATCGCGGTGGATCCCTGATGGATTTCGCCGACATCGCCTCGCGCTTCTCCGGCAGCCCGATGACGGCGTTGCCGCTCGTCTTCCTCGCCGGTGTGCTCACGAGCCTCAATCCCTGCATCTATCCGATGATCCCGATCACCGCGGCGATCGTCGGTGGACAGACCGTCGGCGAGCAGGCGCCGCCGAGGTGGCGCACGCTACTGCTCACGCTCGCGTACGTGAGCGGCCTCGCGACGGTGTATTCGATCCTGGGACTCATCGCCGGGCTCACGGGGACGATGTTCGGTACGATCAGCACGAACCCGTGGCTCTACTTCCTCATGGCGAACGTGCTCGTGCTCGCGTCGCTCGCGATGTTCGACGTCATCCCGATCCGGCTCCCGGCATCGTGGCAGGCGCGAGCCGCGACGGCCGGGACGGGCGGGCGCGCCGGCGGCGCGTTCATCATGGGTTCGGTGTCGGGACTCGTCGCGGCACCCTGCGGCGCCCCCGTCATGGCGGCGATCCTCACTTGGGTCGGGAGCCAAGGGAGCGCGACGCTCGGCTTCGTGTATCTATTGGCGTTCTCGTTCGGCATGTGCACGCTGCTCGTCGCCGTCGGGCTCTCGTCCGGCGCGCTCTCGCGACTGCCGCGCGCCGGCGCATGGATGGTCTGGGTGAAGCGCGCCTTTGCGATCCTCATGCTCGCGGTCGCGGAGTACTATCTCATCGAAATGGGGAAGCTGCTGATATGAGGTCGATCACATCGCGCATCGCGCGCCGGATGGCGATCATCGCCACGGTCGCGACGGTGCTCGCGGCCGCGCCGCTCGCGGCGCAGGAGAGCGGGATCGAGGTCGGCACGCCCGCACCTGACGCCGCGCTCGAACGGCTCGACGGCACTGCCGTCTCGCTCAAGGAGCTGTTCAAGGGCCAGCCGGTCGTCCTCGAGTTCTGGGCGACATGGTGCGGCGTCTGCAAGGAGCTCGAGCCGACGATGGAAGCGGTGCAGCGCAAGTATGCCGGTCGCGTCGCGTTCGTCGGCGTCGCCGTGAGCGCGAACCAGTCCGCCGAACGCGTGCGCCGTTACACCGCCCAGCACCTTGCCGGCTTCACGCATCTGTATGATCGGCGCGGCAACGCCGTCGCGGCGTACGACGTGCCAGCGACGAGCTATGTCGTCATCATCGACAAGGACGGAAAGGTCGCGTACACCGGGCTTGGCGAGGATCAAGACCTGGATGCCGCTCTAGCTCGCTTGGTCCGGTAGGTACGGGGACAAGGGCGTAGGAAACGGCCCGGCGATACGAGTCGCGGGGAGTGGTGCTGTTTCCTAACCCTCTCTTCCAGCACCCAACGGCGCCTCAAAGAGTAAGCTCGGTTTCTGCGGCTCGTTCGTGTGGTACACCTTGAGCGTATGCACCGTGAACGGCTCCGGCTCCCGGATCGAGAGCATCTTCCGCAGGCTCTCGGTCGTGAGCGTCGGGTAGAGGTTCAACGTGCAGTGTGGTGTGAAGGGCCAACGGCTCGACGCATATGGCAGGCCGCAATTGCGCAGGCGTTCGTGTAACGTGCGCAGCGGGCCGTGCGGCGTCAGCGGCAGCGAGACGATCTGTCGCTGCACGAAGCGCTCGGGGGGACCGAACTGCAGCGTGAACGGCTCGGTCGACGCGGCGACGGGCAGGATCTTCTCCTTCAGCGTCGCGATCGGCGTGTCCGCATGGATCGGCCCGGCGCCCGACGACCCGATGATCGTCACATGCGGCGGCAGGTACCGCGCCATCTTTGGATCGAACTCCTCTTGATGCGCGTGGATGCGCTCGGCGAGCGCCCCCTCGAGCTCGATCGTGATGAAGATGCCGTTCATCGGGGGCTCACCAGATCGCGCCGGAGAAGCCGAACCGCGCCTCGCCGCGCGGCCCCGCGTCGATGACCGGCTTCAGGAAGAACCGGTCGACCCAGTTGTCGGGGCGCGTCGCGTGCCACCGCGTGACCGCCCACCCCGACACCATGCCGAGTCCGGCGCCGAGCGTGATGTCGCTCAGCCAATGCTCATCGGCGGTGAGGCGCGAATAGGACGTGAGCACCGCCATCGAGTAAGTCGCGATCGCGACCGTCTTCGTATGCTGCGGCGCACTGCGCGCGACCTCGCCCGTCACCGCGGAAGCGAACGCGAACGTGATCGTCGCATGGCCGGAGGGGAACGACTCGTGCACGCCGTCGATCACGCCGAACCCGCGACCCCATTCGAAGTCCGAGGGATCGTCCGGCGCGATCGATGGGCGCGCGCGGCCGGCGACGCCCTTGATCCCCTTCGCGACGACGCCCGCGGCGAAGATCGCCTCGAGCGCGCGCAAGCCGGTCGTCGCGACGGTGCGATTCCCCGACATCAGGCCGCCGACCCACATCCCCGCGCCGACGCCGACCGCGCCGCCGTAGCTATAGATGTCGCCCGCCTGCTCGAGCACGTAGTTGATGCCGTGATGCTCGCCATCGCCACGAAGCGCGACGCGAGTGCGGCCGTCGATGTGGTAGGCACCGAGCGTCAGTACCCCGAACGCGCCGAGGCGGGCGAGGTCGCCGACGGTGATCATCGCCGGCGGGCGAGCCGAGACGGAATCGGGCTGCGCGGGGAGCGTCTTCCCGGGCAGCGCCATCGCCAGGGCCAATCCCAAGCAGAGGCCGCGCATCGCCCATAGTTTAGCAGGGAGTCGAGACCGGGGTCAGCCGCCTCACTCACCCACCCCACCGTGTTGATCCGCGATTTCAGGGACCACGCCGACCGTGCCGCCTGCGTGGCGCTCCAGGAACTGACCTGGGGCGCCGGCTTCACCGAGAAGGTCCCCGCCGCGATGCTGCTCGTCGCGCAGAAGCTCGGCGGCGTGACCGCCGGCGCCTTCGACGCCGACGGCACGATGCTCGGTTTCGTCTTCGGCGTCACCGGCCTCAAGGACGGCGCGCTCGTGCATTGGTCCGACATGCTCGCCGTGCATCCGCGCGCGCAGGGACAGCGTCTCGGGCAGCGGCTCAAGCAGTACCAACGCGACCACTGCCGCCGGCTAGGCGTGCGCACGATCCTCTGGACGTACGACCCGCTTGTCGCGCGCAACGCCCACCTCAACCTGAGCCGGCTCGGGGCGCGCCCCGTCGAGTACGTCGAGGCGATGTACGGCACCGGGACGAACTCCCCGCTCCAAGGTGACATGCCGACCGATCGCTTCATCATCGAATGGCCGGTGGATCCGGCCGAGGAGGCGGCAGCACTCGTGAGTCTTCCAGCCGACGCGCCCGTCGTCGCCGACGTGACGCGGGGCGACGACTTGCCGATGCCCGACGCGCCACAGGTTCTCGTGCGCGCGCCACGCGACATCTCGGCGCTCGCGCGGTCCGACCTCGCGACGGCACGGCGCTGGCGCCTGGCGACGCGACGCGCGTTCACGCATTACCTCTCCCGCGGCCATGTCGTGCGCGGCTTCCTCGCCGACGACGACGGGGGTGCATATCTCGTGGAGGCCGCGCGATGATCCGGCTCGAGCGCATCGTGCTGCGCGAGATCCGGCTCCCGCTCGTCGAGCCGTTCCGCATCTCATCGGGCGAGATGCGCGAGCGGCGCATCATGCTCTGTGAGCTGGACGATGCGGACGGCGCGTCCACCTGGAGCGAATGCGTCGTCGACGACGCGCCGAACTACTCGTACGAGACGTTCGACACGGCGTGGCCGACGATCGTGCGCTTCCTCGCGCCGCGGCTCTTGGGCCGCGACGTCGAGGCACCCGGCGACGTGCACGCGATCCTCGAGAAGGACGTACGCGGCCATCACATGGCGAAGGCGGCGCTCGAGATGGGTTGCTGGGCGCTCGCCGCGAGCAAGGCGGGTCTTCCGCTCGCGCGGCTGCTCGGCGGCACGCGTGCGCGCATCGGCACCGGCATCTCGCTCGGCATCCAGCGGGACACCGCGACGCTCGTGCGCAAGGCGATGGCCGCGCTTGAGGCCGGCTATCAGAAGGTGAAGATCAAGATCGCGCCGGGGCGCGACGTCGAGTGGGTCGCGGCGGTGCGCACGGCCGCCGGTGCTGGCGCCCACTTGATGGCCGACGCGAACAACGCCTACACGCTCGACGATGCGACGCGCCTCGCGGCGCTCGATGACCTCGACCTCATGATGATCGAGCAACCTCTCGCCGTCGACGACCTCGTGCGGCACGCCGAGCTCCAGCGGCGGCTGCGCACGCCGCTCTGTCTCGACGAGTCGATCACCTCGCTCGAGCGCGCGCAGGACATGGTCACGCTCGGCGCCGGCCGAATCATCAACATCAAGCCGGGACGCGTCGGCGGCTTCACGCCGTCGATCCGCATCCACGACTTCTGCGTCGAGCATGACGTCCCGGTCTGGTGCGGCGGCATGCTCGAGAGCGGCGTCGGCCGCGCGTACAACGTGGCGCTCGCCTCCCTGCCGGGATTCACCTTGCCCGGGGATCTCTCCCCGAGCGCGCGATACTGGACGCGTGACATCGTCGACCCCGAGTGGACGATGGACGCACAGGGCTTCGTCGACGTGCCGCTGGGCGCGCCGGGGATCGGCGTCGAAGTGGATCGCGAACGCATCGACGCGCTGACCGTGCGGCAAGAGGAGATCCGCGCCGGAGCGCGTTCATGAGCGCGACCGAGCCGAAGGTGCCGGCGGCCGTCGCCGCACGGTTCACGGCCGCCGACCGGGAGTTCCTCGTTTCGCTGCGGCGCGCGCTGCACGCCGAGCCCGAGCTGTCGTGGAACGAGCATGGCACGCGCGATCGGCTGCGTGCCGCGCTCTCGGCGTGTGGCATCACCGATGTGCAGGTCGTCGCCGACACCGGGCTCGTCGCACGGATCCCGGGGCGCAAGACGGGCGGTCCGGTTGTCGCCGTCCGCGGCGACATCGACGCGCTGCCGATCACCGAGGCGACCGGGCTGTCCTTCGCGTCGCGCAACGGGGGCATCATGCACGCGTGCGGCCACGACTTCCACGCGACGTGGACGGTCGGTGCGGGGATGCTGCTCGCGCGCGACCCGGCGGTCGGCGAGGTGCGACTCGTGCTCCAGCCGGCGGAGGAGGTCGGGCAGGGCGCGAGCAAGGTGCTCGAGAGCGGCGCGCTCGATGGCGTGCGCGCGATCTTCGGCGCACACGTCGACTGGCGCTACACCGTCGGCGAGGTCGTCGCCGACGCCGGTCCGCTCGCCGCCTCGACCGACACGTTCGCCGTGACGTTCCGGGGACGAGGCGGCCACGGCGCGCGCCCCCACGACACGATCGACCCGGTCGTCGGACTCGGCGCGTTCATCATGGACGTGCAGACCGTCGTGTCGCGCCGGCTCGACCCGGCGCTCCCGGGCGTGATCAGCGTCGGCGTCGCGCAGGCGGGAAGCGCGCCGAATGTCATCCCCGAAGAGGCGCACTGCGCCGGCACGATCCGCGCGACGACCCCGGCGTCCCGCACGCTGCTCGTCGAGGAGCTCGAGCGGCTCGCGCATGCGGTCGCTGCGGCACACCGGCTCACCGCGACGGTCACCGTCTCCGAAGGCACGCCCCCGCTCGTGAACAGCGCGCGCGGCGCCGCATGGGCGCAGCAGGCCGCGCGCCAGCTGCTCGGCGAGTCCGCCCTGCGCTCCCTCGCCGTCGCGAACATGGGAGGCGAGGACTTCGCGTTCTACCTCGAACGCATGGATGGCTGCTTCATGCGACTCGGCACCTGGAGCGAGGGACGCACGCGCGCCGGCGTGCACACGCCGCGCTTCGACCCCGATGAGGACGCGTTGCTCATCGGCGCGGCGCTGCTCGCCGCCTGCGCCCGCACGGCGAGCGAGGCGCCGTGAGCGTGCTCACGCGTGCCCGCTCGCTGACCGTCGTCGCGGCGCTCGCGGCATTCGCAGTGTCGTGCGCGCCCGATCCCGATCCACTGCGCGTCGCCACCTACAACATCCGTCACGGTCGTGGCAGTGACGACTCGTTGGATCTCTTACGCACCGCGACGGTGCTGCGAGCGCTCGACGCCGACATCGTGGCGCTCCAAGAGGTGGACGACGGGGTTGCGCGCAGCGGCTCGGTGGACGAGGCGGCGACGCTCGGCGCCGCGCTCGGCATGCAGCACGCGTTCGGCGCGTTCATGGACTACCAAGGCGGCCGCTACGGTCTTGCGATCCTTTCGCGGCACCCGATCGTGTCGCACGAGGCCGTCCGCCTCCCCGACGGCAACGAACCGCGTGTCGCGCTCTTCGCGCGCGTGCGGCTCCCCGACGCGAGGGAGACCATGGTCGTCAACATCCACCTCGATTGGGTGGACGACGACGGCTTCCGGTTCGCGCAGGCGCAGGCGCTGCGCGCGCATCTCGACACGCTCTCCGTGCCGTTCATCCTGCTCGGTGACTTCAACGACCTGCCCGAGTCGCGCACGCTGCATCTCCTGCGCGAGCGTGCGCTCGAGGTCGCGAAGGCGCCGCAGTCGCGACTGACGTTCCCCGCACCGGCGCCGGAGCGGGAGATCGACTACGTCGTCGTCGGGCCGCGCGACGCCTGGTTCACCGCCGGCGCGGCCGCGATCGACGAGCGCGTCGCGTCCGACCATCGTCCGGTGCTCGCGGTGGTGCGCCTGCGCGGGGAACGCCCGCCGCGCTGATCGCGACCGTCGATGCGCCGCGCCATCTTACGGCGTGGCCATCGCGACGCTCGTCCGCATCACCGACCCGGCGCGTCTCCTCGAACGTGCGGTCGAGGGACTCTTCCCGCTCGACCC
>CAYSAR010000100.1:0-7868 GCA_964428985.1 uncultured Gemmatimonadaceae bacterium
GAACGTCTTGTGCAGGTTCAGGTGGCAGACGGCGCCGCCGATGTCGCCGGGCCGGCAGAGCCCGACCATCGCGTTCATGTTCGCGCCATCGAGGTACACCTGGCCGCCGTGCTCATGGATGATGGCGCAGATGTCCTTGATGCTCTCCTCGAACACGCCATGCGTGCTCGGATACGTCACCATGATCGCCGCGAGGTCGTTCGAGTGCTCGACCGCCTTCGCGCGCAGGTCGCCGACGTCGATGTTGCCGTTCTCGTCCGTCTTCACGACCACGACCTGCATCCCGGCCATGACCGCGCTCGCCGGGTTGGTGCCGTGCGCCGACTGCGGGATCAGGCAGACCTTGCGGTGGCCCTGCCCGCGCGACTCATGGTACGCGCGTATCACGAGCAGTCCCGTGTACTCGCCCTGCGAGCCCGCGTTCGGCTGGAGCGACACCGCCGCGAAGCCCGTGATCTCGGCGAGCGCCCGCTCGAGCCGCGTGAACATCGACGCATACCCCTGCGCCTGCTCGCGCGGCGCGAACGGATGCAGTCCGCCGACCTCGCGCCAAGTCACCGGGAACATCTCGGCGCTCGCATTCAACTTCATCGTGCAGCTGCCGAGCGGGATCATCGAGTGCGTGAGCGAAAGATCCTTCGCCTCGAGCGACCGGAGATAGCGCAGCATCTCCGTCTCGCTGTGGTGGCTCGAGAACACCGGGTGCGTGAGGAATGGCGTGCGGCGCTCGAGCGCCGGCGGCAGCGCGATGCCGGCCTCGCGCGCGAGCGCGTCGAGGTCGAGCCCGTGTGCCGCGCCGGCGTTGAAGCCGGTGAGCAGGTCGCTGACGTCCTGCACGGTCGTGTTCTCGCCCATCGAGACGCCCAGCGTCCTCGAGTCGACGACGCGCACGTTGATGCCGAGCTTGCCGAGCGCCTTGACGATCTTGCCGCGCTGGCCGCCGACCTTCACCGTGACCGTGTCGAAGAACGCGCCCTCGGCCACCTCGTGGCCGAGCTGGCGCGCGCCGGCGGCGAAGAGCGCCGCGCGCTGCTGCACGCGACGGGCGATGCGCGTGAGGCCCTGCGGGCCGTGCCACACCGCGTACATCGCCGCCATCACCGCGAGCAGCACCTGCGCCGTACAGACGTTGCTGCTCGCCTTCTCGCGCCGGATGTGCTGCTCGCGCGTCTGGAGCGCCATGCGCAGCGCCGGCTTGCCCGAGGAGTCGCGCGAGAGGCCGATGATGCGACCGGCGATGTTGCGCTTGTACTCGTCCTTCGTGGCGAAGAACGCCGCGTGCGGGCCGCCGTAGCCGTACGGCACGCCGAAGCGCTGCGAGTTGCCGACGGCGACGTCGGCGCCCCATTCGGCCGGCGGCGTCAGCAGCGTCAGCGCGAGCAGGTCGGTCACGACGATGACGAGGCCGCCGGCGGCGTGCACGCGATCGGCCAGCTCGCGATGGTCCTGCACGCTACCGACGGTGTTCGGGTAGGCGAGGATCACGCCGGCCGTCTTCTTCCCCGGCTTCATCTTTTCGACCGGCAGCACCTTCACCGTGATGTCGCGCGCGGCGGCGCGCGCCTGCACGACCTCGATCGTCTGCGGATGGCAATCCTTCGCGACGAGGAACTCATCACGGCCGTCGCCGGCGAGGTTGTGCACCATCGTCACCGCCTCCGCGGCGGCCGTGCCCTCATCGAGCAGCGATGCGTTCGCGATCGGCAGGCCGGTCAGGTCGCTCACGACCGTCTGGTACGTGAGCAGCGCCTCGAGGCGCCCCTGCGCGATCTCGGCCTGGTACGGCGTATAGGCGGTGTACCAGCCGGGATTCTCCAGCACGTTGCGCTGGATGACCGCCGGCACGTGCGTGTCGTAGTAGCCCATGCCGATGAACGAGCGGCGCACCTCGTTCGCCGACATCTCGGCGCGGAACGCGGCGAGCGCTTCCTGCTCCGACTTGCCCGCCGGCAGGTCGAGCGCGCGGCGGAAGCGGATGTTCTCGGGGATCGTCGCGTCGATGAACGCGTCGAGGGTCGGGTAACCGAGCGCGTCGAGCATCGCGCGCACGTCGGTGTCATTGGGCCCGACATGGCGCGGGGTGAAGACGTCGGGCTGCGGGTGCGGGGACTTCGTCACGAAGGGCACTCCTCACGGACAGGGCGGTGGTGGCGCGTCGAGGGCGGCGGCGCCCGACGGCGTTCGAAAGTTACATGGCCCGGCCAGCGGACGTATATTCCCGGCATGGCCGAACCGGTCTACGACCCGCCGACCACCCGGACGACACATGTCACGCGCGTCACGAAGGCGGGCGTGAGCTTCGGCTCTGCGCTCGCGATCGCGATCTCGTGGAGCGTGAACCAGTCGATCTTCTGGGCAATCGTCCATGGAATCCTCGGCTGGCTCTACGTCATCTACTACGCGCTGACGCGGTGACGACGCTCCTGGCCGCCGCGCGCGCGTGGCGGTTCCTGGACAGCGGGGCGGCGGACGGCGCGACGAACATGGCGTGGGACCTCGCGCTGCTCGACCATGCCCGGCGGTCGGGCGAAGCGGTGCTGCGCGTCTACGCGTGGTCGCGACCCACGCTCTCGCTCGGGCGCCATGAGCGCGCGCGCGGACGGTTCGACGAAGCGACGCTCGCGGCGCGGGGCATCGACGTCGTGCGGCGTCCGACCGGCGGCCGCGCCCTCTTGCACGACCATGAGGTGACGTACGCAATCGCGGCGCCGGCACATGGCGTCTCGCTGGGCGCGAGCTACCGGGCGATCAACGCGCTGCTGATCGATGCGCTCGCGCGCCTCGGCGTCCGCGCCCGACCGGCCGACCGCCGCGGAGCACCGCGGCGCCCGGGGTCCGCGCCCTGCTTCGCCGAGCCCAACGAGGGCGAGCTCGTCGTCGATGGCGCGAAGCTCGTCGGCAGCGCCCAGTGGCGCGATGGCGACGCCTTCGTCCAGCATGGCTCGATCCTGCTCGCCGACGACCAATCGCGCATCGCGGACCTCACGCGTGCCGACGATCGGGCGACGGGGAGCTCCTCGGTCCCTGTCGCGACGCTCGAGGGAGGCCTCGGCCGGCGCGTCGCCCATGACGAGGTGCGCGACGCCCTCGGGGCGGCACTGGACGCCGCGCTCGCTACGTCCGCCGTGACGTCAACGCCGTTCGCCGAGTCTGACCCCGGGACGCTCCGTGACGTCGAAGCCCATCGCGCGCTCTTCGCGAGCGCCGCCTGGACCTGGCGCCGCTGACGCGTCGCGCCCCAGCACGCCACCCTCGCCCGGACTTCGCGATGCGTCGCCTGAGCCTCGTCGTCCCTTGCCTCGTCCTGCTCGCCGCCGCCTGTGGCACCGACCGCTCGCGCGGCGAACTCGGCGGTACGGTGATCGTCGGGACCGCCGCCGACGTCGACGGCCTGCTCCCCCAGTTCACCGCGACCGTCCAGGGCCGGCTCGTCAGCGAGCTCCTGTACGAGCGGCTCGCGCAGATGGGGCCCGAGTGGAACGTCATCGGCGACGGCGGCTTCGAGCCGCGGCTCGCGACCGGATGGCAGTGGAGCGCAGACTCGCTCGTGATCACGTTCGCGCTCGATCCCGACGCGCGCTGGCATGACGGCCGACCGGTCATCGCGCAGGATGTCGTCTCGGGCTTCCGCGTCACGACCGACCGAGCGAACGCGTCGAACCTCGCCTCGAACCTCGTCGACATCGACTCGGTGCACGTCGTCGATTCCCTGCATGCGGCAGTGCACTTCAAGCGCCGCAACCTCGAGCAGTTCTACGCCGCGACGCATATGTTCCCGCTCCCGTCGCACATCGTCGACACGGTCACCGGTCCGTTCCGGCAGAGCGAGTTCGCGACGCGGTCGCCGGTGGGGAACGGTCGATTCCGCATGGTTTCCTGGGAGCCGAAGGCGCGCATGGAGCTCGCGGCGGTTGAGGGGCATTTCCGCGGTCGGCCGAACCTCGATCGCGTGCTCTTCACGATCACGCCCGAGGTCGCGACGGGGCTCGCACGTCTCTGGGCCGGCGAGACCGACGTCTGGGAACCGCTCACGCCGAACGACGTGACCGAGGCGGCGCGCCTCGACCACCTGCGTGTCATCACCGGCACCGGCTTCGACTACGGGTTCCTCGCGTTCAACTTCCGCGACCCGCAGGACACCAGCCGCGCGCATCCGCTCTTCGGGGACCGCGAGATGCGCCGCGTCCTGACGATGGCGCTCGACCGCGCCGGCCTCGTGCAGGCCCTGTTCGACTCGCTCGCCCTCCCCGCCCTCGGTCCGTTCGTGCGCGCGACGAGCACCGCCGATACCACGCTCGTGCAGATCCCGTTCGACCGAGCGGCGGCGATGGCGAAGCTCGACTCGATGGGATGGCGCCCCGGTCCCGACGGCATCCGCCGGCGGGGCAGCCGCCGACTGAGCTTCAGCGTCGTCATCCCGACGTCGAGCGCCGTGCGCAACCGCGCCGCCGTGCTGATGCAGGAGCAGCTGCGCCAAGCGGGCGTCGAGATGCGGATCGAGGCCGTGGAGTTCGGCGCGATGCGCGACATCGTGCTCGGCGGGCGGTGGGATACGTTCATCAACGGCTACAAGGTCCCGCCGAGCCCGGTCGGCGCGCGCGGCAGCTGGGGGAGCGCGGCGATCGCCCGCGGCTCGCGCAACAACGTCGGCCGGTACGGCAACCCCGCCGTCGACGCCGCGATCGAGGCCGGGCTCGGTGCGCTCGACCCCGTGACGCAGAAGGCGGAGATGCGCCGCGCGTACCAGATGATGATCGACGACGCGCCGGCCGTCTGGCTCTACGAGGTGCGCAGCGCCGCCGCCGTACACAAGCGGTTCGTCATCCCGCAGTGGCGGACCGATGCCTGGTGGCTCACGCTCGGCGACTGGTCGGTCGACCCGGCGCAGCGACTCCCGCGCGATTCGCGGCCCGCATCGCCCTGACGACGCGGCATGCGTCGCGTCCTCCTCGGCCGGCTCGCCCACGCCGCGCTTGTCGTCGGTCTCGTCGTCACGGCCGTGTTCGTCCTCGTCCGGCTCGCGCCGGGCGACCCGTTCCTGACCGCGTTCGCTGACGAGAGCCTACCGGCGGAGGATCGCGCGCGGCTCGTCGCGAGCTACGGGTTCGATGGCTCGATCGGCGAGCAGTACGTACGCTTCGTCGCGAACGCGGCGCGCGGCGAGCTCGGCTGGTCGGTCTCACGGCAGGAACCCGTCGCGCGCGTCCTCGCGCGCACGCTGCCGAACAGCCTGCTGTTGATGGGTCTCGCGCTCCTCGCGGGGTTCGCGGCGGGTGTCGCCCTCGGGGCGTGGCAGGGTTGGCGCCCGCGTTCGCGCATCGCGCGGCTCACCGATCACGCCGGTCTGCTCGTGCTCTCGGTGCCCGAGTTCCTGCTCGCGCTGCTCCTCATGATCGGGCCCGCGCTCTCGCTCGGGCTCTTCCCCGTCGGCGGCATGCGCGACGAGTTCGGTCCGACCGGTCTCGCCGGCGTGCTCGACGTCCTGCACCACGCCGCGCTCCCGGCGCTCTCGCTCGCGCTCGTGCTCGCCGCGGTCGTCGCGCGGCACCAGCGCGCCGCGATGCTCGAGGTGCGCGACGCCGAGTTCGTGCGGGCCGCGCGCGCGAAGGGATTGTCCGAGGGCCGCGTGCTCGTCCGGCACGCGCTGCGCAACGCCCTCGTCCCGGTGCTCACGCTCGCCGGCCTGCTGCTCCCATCGCTCGTCGGCGGCGCGGTGCTCGTCGAGAAGGTCTTCGCCTGGCCCGGCATGGGCCAGCTCGCCGTCGACGCCGTGCTGACGCGCGACTACCACCTCGTCGTCGGCAGCGTCCTCGTGACGAGCGCGTTCGTCGTCCTCGGCACGTTGCTCGCGGACGTCGCCCTGCTCTGGGCCGACCCACGCGTGCGGCGCCCCTCGTGACCGACCGTCGCGTCGACTGGCTCGCGCTCGGGATCGTCCTCGCGATCGTCACGGTCGCGCTCGTCGGTCCCTGGGTCGCACCCCACGAGCCCTGGTCGCAGGTCGACCCGATCAACAAGGCCGCGCTGCCGCCCAGCCTCGAGCATCCGTTCGGCACCGATGTCGTCTCGCGCGACGTGCTGAGTCGCGTGCTCCACGGCGCGCGCCTGTCGATCGGGATCGCCGCGCTCGCCGTCGTCGTCGCGCTCTCGCTCGGCACCGTCGTCGGTGCGGCGGCCGCGCTCGTCGGGGGCATCGTCGACGCCGCGCTCATGCGGCTCACCGACGCCGCGCTCGCGTTCCCGCGCCTGCTGTTGCTCCTGCTCTTCGCCGCCGCCGGCAGCCGCGGCGCCGCCGGCTTCGCGGTGCTGATCGGCGTCACCGGCTGGATGACGACGGCTCGCCTCGTGCGACAGGAGACGCGACGGCTCCTCGCGACCGAGTACGTGCGCGGCGCGCGCGTCGTCGGCGTCCCGCGTGGGCGCTTGCTCCTCCGCCATCTCCTGCCCGGTCTCCTTCCCACGCTCGCGGCCGCCGGGACGATCGCATTCGCCGCGGCCGTCCCGCTCGAGGCGGCGCTGTCCTTCCTTGGCATCGGCGTCCAGCCGCCGCAGGCGAGCCTCGGCAACATCATCACCGGCGCCGAGAGCCGCATCGCGCGCCACTGGTGGATGGTGCTCTTCCCGACGCTCGCGATCGTTCTCACGGTGCTCGGGGCGAACGTCGTCGCCGACCGCCTCGGTGGCCTACGAGGCCGGCGGCGATGACGGTGCCCGCGCTGCGCGTGCAGGACCTCGCGGTGTCGGTCGACGATGGGCGCACGACGATCCTCGATGGCGTCTCGTTCTCGCTCGCGCGCGGCGCGAGCGTCGGCCTCGTCGGCGGCTCCGGCGCGGGCAAGAGCACGATCGGGCTCGCGATCATGGGCCTGCTCCCGGACGGCACCGCCGTCGACCGCCGCTCGGCGATCGAGCTCGGCGACGTCGACCTGCTGCGTCTCGCGCCGGACGAGCTGCGCGCGCGCCGCGGCCGTCGCGTCGCGATGGTCTTCCAGGAACCGCTGCTCGCGCTGAACCCGGCGATGCGCATCGGCGACCAGCTCGTCGAGGCGCTCGTCGCGCACGGCATCGCGCGCGGCGCCGAGGCGCACGACCGCGCCGTCGCGATGCTCGCGCGCGTCGGCATCCACGGGCCGGCGCGCGCGTTCGGCATGTTCCCGCACGAGTTCTCGGGCGGCATGCGCCAGCGCCTGCTCCTCGCGACCGCGCTCCTCCTCGGGCCGGACGTGCTCGTCGCCGACGAACCCACGACGGCGCTCGATCCGACCGTGCAGGCGCAGGTGCTCGACCTGCTCGACGAGCTGCGCGCCGAGACCGGGACCGCGCTGCTGCTCATCTCGCATGACCTCGACGTCGTCGGCGAGCGCTGCGAGCGCATCCTGGTCCTCGACGGCGGTCGCATCGTCGAGGAAGGTCCGGCGAGCGCAGTGATCGCCGCGCCGCGCGCCGAGGCGACACGTCGCCTCGCGACGGCGCGCCATCACCTTGCGGCACCGGCCGCGGCGGTCGGCACCGTGCAGGAGCCGACACCGCCGCTGCTCGAGGTGCGGGACCTTGCCGTGCGCTATGCGCTCCGGCGCCGCGGCGACGACCCGAACGCCGTCGTCCGCGCCGTCGACGGCGTCTCGCTCGACGTCGCGCCGGGCGAGTCGGTCGGCCTCGTCGGCGAGTCGGGCGGCGGCAAGACATCCCTCGCGCACGCGATCCTGCGGCTCGTCCCGGCGACTGGCTCCGTCCGGCTCGGCGGCGTCGACCTCCTCACGCTCGAAGGCGAAGCGCTGCGGCGATCGCGACGCCGGATCCAGCTCGTCCCGCAGGACGCCGGGGCGGCGCTAACGCCGCATCGCGCGACGGGCGACCTCGTCGCCGAG
>CAYSAR010000101.1:0-5344 GCA_964428985.1 uncultured Gemmatimonadaceae bacterium
GGAGGCGCTGCGGAACCGCGCGCGGCAGAACTCGATGATGGTCACGATGTCCATCGGCCCGGGCGGAACGCAGCGGAGCGCGCAGATGGGTCCCGGCGCGAACGCGCCGCCGCTCGAGCCGCTCACCGACTGGCCCGAGGTGAAGCCGGCCTTCCGTCCCGGGATGAACGCGGCCTGGGCGCGCCCGGACGGCGAGCTCTGGATCCGCCGCATGGAGCCCGCCGGCGCGAAGGGGACGCTCTACGACGTCTTCAACGCGCAGGGGGCGCTGACGCACCAGGTGCGCGTCCCCGAGGGATGGAACGTCGTCGGCGTCGGACGCGGCACGGTGTACACGACGAAGGCGGATGAGGACGACCTGTTGTACCTGCAGCGGCATCGGATGTAGCACGCCGATGTGAGACGGGAGATGGGAGGGGCGCGCCGGAGACTGCCGGCGCGCCTCATTCATCTTGCACCCAAGGCTCGTCCCATCTCCCATCTCACATCTCCCCTCTTGGACCGGTATCTTGGCTCGATGCCGCCGTCCCCGGAGTTCGACCGCCTCGCCTCCGCGCTCGCGGGCCACTATGCGCTCGAGCGCGAGCTCGGGCGCGGCGGGATGGGCGTCGTGCTGCTCGCGCGCGACCTGCGGCTCGACCGGCTCGTCGCACTGAAGACGCTGCCGCAGCATCTCGCCGACGATGAGGTGATCCGCGAGCGGTTCCTGCGCGAGGCGAGGACCGCCGCGAAGCTCTCGCACCCGCGCATCGTGCCGATCCACCATGCGGCCGAGGTCGACGGTGCCGCGTACTACGTCATGGGCTACGTCGACGGCGGTTCGGCGGCGCAATTGCTGAAGGAGGGCGGGCCACTGCCGGCCGCGCGCGCGATCCCGATCCTCCTCGACGTCGCCGACGCGCTCGCGTACGCGCACGCGCAGGGCGTCGTGCATCGCGACATCAAGGCGGAGAACATCCTGCTCGACGCCGCGACCGGTCGCGCGATGGTGACCGACTTCGGCATCGCGCGGCTCGCCGAGGCCGCGCCGATGACGCAAACCGGCACGGTGCTCGGGACGGTCCACTACATGAGCCCCGAGCAGGTGAACGGCGAGCCACTCGACGGGCGTAGCGACCTCTATGCGGTCGGCGTGCTCGCGTTCCTGCTGTTGAGCGGGCGCTTCCCGTTCGAGCACGAGGCGCCGTCGGCGGTGCTCGTCTCGCACGTGACGCGACTCGCGCCACCGCTGCGCTCGGTCGCGCGCGACGTGCCCGAGCACGTCGCGGCGATCGTCGACCGGCTGCTCGCGAAGGACCGCGACGCGCGGTTCGCCGATGCCGAGGCGCTGTGCGCGGCGCTCGAACGCGCGGACGAGGCGGCGCCGAACGCGATCGTCGCGCCGTCGGCGAGACCGGTTGCGGCGCCGGTGCCGGTGGTCGAGCGATTGTCGTCGCTGGAGGCGCAGGAAGTCTGGGAGCGCGCCGCGATGCTGCAGCAGATGACCGGTGCTCACTCGCCGCCGCCGGTCGACGCGCCGGCACTCGGCCGAGGTGACGCGCTCACGCGTGGGTTCAAGCTCGACGAGGTCGTCGCCGCCGCCGGCGAGGCGGGCATCGAGCGGAAGTTCGTCGAGCGCGCGATCGCCGAGCGGCTGCCGTCGTCGCCGGCGCATCCGGTCGGCGGGCTGCCGGCCGGCACGGTGCGCCGTGGGTCGTCGCTCCAGTCGAAGCCCTCCTTCTGGGTCGGGTCGCCGACGCGGCTCGAATGGGAGGCGGTCGTCGATGGCGAGCTCTCGGCCGACGATCTCGAGGAGATCGTGGATGAGATCCGCCGGCATGTGCACGAATTCGGGAGCGTGAGCACCGTCGGTCGCACGATCACGTTCATGACCGCGACGCCGTCGAACACCGGCAACACGCTGCGACGGATGCAGGTCATCGTCGGTTCACGGGGCGGTCGCACGACGATCCGCGCGCACGAGGACCTGCGGCAGGTCGCCGGCGGCATCATCGGCGGCGTGACGGGAGGCGTCGGCGGGGGCGTCGGGGGCGCGGCGGCCGGCGTCCTGATGGGCGCGACGCAGAGCGCCCTAGTCGCGTTCCCGACGATGCTCGCGATTGCGCTCGGCGCGTTCACGGCGTCGCGGTACGGCGTGCACCGCCTGTCGCGTCGCAAGGACCAAGAGCTACGTGAACTCGTCGAACGGCTCGCACGGCGCGTCGAGGAACTGGTGGCCCAGCCCACGGAGATCGCGCCCGCGCCGGCGCCGCGGCGACTCAAGAGATGAGCCGGAGTGGCACCCTTGACGCATTGCATGCGTAGGCACATCTAGACCCAATGGACAGACACTCCAGCCGCCACTTCCGGGCCGTTCTCGCGGCGATCGTCGCGCTCGGGTCGGTCACCACGAGCGCCGAGTCGCAACGTCCCTGGCGCATGGCGGAGATCGCGCGCATCGGCGGTGACGATGAGGGGCTGGCCTCGTTCAATAACATCCGTGACCTCCAGATCGGCATCGACAACCGGATCTGGGTGCTCGACTTCCAGGTGCAGGCCCTGCGGTTGTTCGGCGCCGATGGCGCGCCGGTGAAGGAGGTCGCGCGGAAGGGGGCAGAGCCAGGCGAGCTCTCGGGCGCGAATGGGTTCCGCGTCGGTCCCGATGGACGCATGGTCGCCCGCGATCACTTCAATGGTCGACTCTCCTTCTACTCGGCGGCGGGCGAACCGGACGGTCAGGTGATCATGCCGTCCAGCGGCTATGGATTCCGATGGGATGCGGCGATCGACGGGCAGGGCCGGTTGCTGCACGTCTCGGCGGTGCCGCGCGGCAACGAGTACGCGCGCGTGGTGCTGCGCCACTCGACCGACTACGCGCGGGCCGACACGGCTGAGTTGCCGTCGACCTGTAGCGACCTCCCGCCACCCTCGGAAGGCGTTCGCGCGCGCAATGGCTTTGCCGCGCTTCCGTTCGAGCCGCGCATCCTCTGGGTGCTTGCGACCGACGGATCGGTCTGGTGCGCGAATACGGACGAGTACCGCATCCGCCGTTTCCCGTTCGGGGCGAAGGCGCATGACCGAGAAGTGCACGTCGATGTGCCCCGCATCCCCATCTCCGCCGCAGAACGCGATTCGGCGATCGCCGGCGTGGAGAGCTTCCTGGCGCGAGCTGGCGGTGTCGTCGGATCGTTCGACAAGGGCAAGATCCGGCGGGATCGCGGGCAGCTGCTCTGGTTCGAGGGCGATGACCAAGGTCGTCTCTGGGTGATGCGCGAGACGCCGGCCGGGCAGGTCGAGATCGACGTGTGGGATGCGGCTGGTCGGCGCGTTGGCATCCTATCGATCGGACCGCGACGCACGGTGAACACGCTCTTCCGCGTTCGCGGCGATCGATTGGCGATGGTGCGACTCGACGACGACGAACTCCCGACGATCGTCGTCTATCGCGTGGCGCCGCAGTGAGCGCACGCGTCCGACGCCGCGCGGCCGCGCTGGCGCTCGCCCTCACCGCCTGCGCTCGGGGCGACGTCGGCGATCCGACCGTCGTCCGTGCCGATTCCGCCGGCGTTCGCATCATCACATCGGGGGCCGTGGACCGGCCGCTCCCGTGGCGGTTCGAGCAGGTCGGCGTCATGCTTGACTCGGCGGGCCAGCCATGGCTCTTCGAGGCGCTGCCGCACGCCTACGTGCTCACCGATCGCGGCGCGCGGACGTACGTCCTCACGCGTGATCGCACGATCGTGCGGTTCGGTCCCGATGGCCGGTATGATCGCTCGATGGGCGGGCGTGGAAGCGGGCCAGGCGAGATGCAACTCCCACTGCAGCTCGGCCAGCAAGGCGACTCGCTGTTCGTGCTGGATCCCGTGCGGGGCGCGCTCGTCCGCTGGGGCAGTGACCTGAACCCGATCGCACAGATCCCGCTCGAAGGCGCGTTCGCGCAGGCGAGCCGCATCGCGTTCCGTACCGGGGGATTGTGGGTCGAGCGTCGGGAGTTCACGCCGGCGGGCGTCACGACGCTCTCGCTGCACGGCGACACGCTCGGCGGCACGCCGCTCCATCGCATCGAGCAACCGGTCGCGAAGCCGGTGCCGATGTGCGGAGGCTCGTCGATCTCGATGCCGCCCCTCTTCTCGCCGTCGTTGCGCTGGGTCGCGACAGGGCCGCGCATCCTCGTGAACGCCTCGCCGGCTTATGAGCTTTGGCTTTACGAAGGCAACCGGCTCATCGCGAGCATTCGTCGCGGGGTGCCGGCGCGAGCGCCGACGATCGAGGACGCCGAGCTCGAGCTACCTGACGGCCTGCGCGTCGTCTTCGGCGGGGCGGTCGGCGAGTGCGCGCTCGAGGCGGCGAAGGTGGTCGAGGCGACGGGCATGGCGCCCGTCATGCCGGACGTCGAGGACCTGAGATTGCTCAGTGACGGCACGATGTGGGTGCAGCGGCCGCCCACCGCCGACGTCGCGCTGCGAGTGGACGTGCTCGGTTCGGACGGCGGTTACCTCGGCACGGTGGACGGGATGCGTCTCCCCGTCGGCCGCCTGCCGAACGGCGAGTTGCTCATCCCGGTCGAGGACTCGGCCTCGGGCGGATTCCATCTCGCACGCATGCGGGCGATGTCCGGCTCGTGATTCGTCCCGCGACGGCAACCTTCGAGCGCAGGTCCTTGTCGAAATCCGGCGACACGTTGACACACTCCTCACACTGACGGCTTCATGACCGCCCTTCGCGCCCCCCTGATCCTCCTCGCCGCCACTCTCGTCGTCGTCGGCGCCTGCAAGAACGCCGATGGGGCGAGCGATCCCGGCGCGAACGGGGATGCGACCGCCGTCAGCATGGACAGTGGCGGCTCATCGTCTACCGCCGTGAGCCTTCCCGTCGTCGCCGAGGAGGTCGTCGACGCCGACCTCGTGCTCAGCGTGAACACGACCGGCCAGGTCCGCTCCGACGCGGAAGGCGTGATCCGCTCCGAGGTCGCCGGCCGCGTCGCACGCGTGCTCGTGCGTCCGGGCGACGCGGTGCGCCAGGACCAGGTGCTCGTCGAGCTCGACCCCGTGCCGTTCGACCTCGCGCTGCAAGAGGCCGAGGTGGCGCTGAAGGTCGCCGAGCAGGCCTACGGCGATCTCTACCGCCCCGACTCGGCGGCGACGGGCGAGATGCCGGCGCAGAACCGCCTCGATGCGTTCGTGATCCGCTCGGGCCTCGCCGCGGCGCGCGTGCGGCTCGAGCGCGCGAAGCTCGAACGTTCGCGCGCGACGATCCGCGCGCCGTTCTCCGGCGTCGTCGATCGCGTCCAGACCGTGGCCGGCGACCTGCTCAATGCCGGCGCCGAGATCTCGACGCTCGTTGACCTGCGCAACCTGCGCATCGA
>CAYSAR010000101.1:5354-7836 GCA_964428985.1 uncultured Gemmatimonadaceae bacterium
ACTCATCAAGATCGGCGGCGAGGCGTCGATCACGAGCGCGGCGGCCGCCGGCCAGGTCTTCAAGGGCCGCGTCGTCGCGGTGCTCCCGCTCGTCGACAGCACGACGCGCGCCGGCCGCGCCTACGTGCGCACCGAAGGGACGGGCGCGTTGCGCCCCGGCATGTACGCCGACGTGCGGCTCGAGGCGCAGCGTCTGCCGAACCGCCGTCTCGTGCCGACGCGCGCGATCATCCAGCGCGACGCGCGCGACCTCGTCATGGTCGTGCGCGACGGCCGCGCGCAGTGGACGTACGTGAACGCCGGGCGGTCGAACGGGCAGTTCACCGAGATCCTCCCCGACTCGGGGACGGGCATCATCCCGGTGAACCCGGGCGACCAGGTGATCACCGAAGGACACCTGACGTTGATTCACGACGCGGCGGTGCGCGTCGTGCCGCGCCGCGAGCGCACGCCGGACTCGCAGGACTGACCGCCGAGCGCGAGGACCTCCCGTGTCGCTGACGAACTACGCGGTCCGCCGTCCGGTCACGACGGTCGCGGCCACGCTCGCGATCGTCCTGCTCGGCAGCGTCTCGCTCACGCGGCTGCCGGTCACGCTGCTCCCCGACGTGACGTTGCCGGTGCTCACGATCCGCACGCTCTATCCGAACGCGGCGGCGGAGGAGGTGAGCCGCTACGTCGCCGAGCCGATCGAGGCGGCGATCGCGGCGACGCCGGGCCTCGTCGAGTTGCGTTCGGTGAGCCGCAACGGCGAGGCGGTCACGACGGCGCGGTTCGAGTGGGGCACCGACATGCCGACGACGGTGCTCACGATGCGCGAGCGGCTCGACCAGGCGCGCAGCCGTCTCCCCGAGAACGCCGAACGGCCGACGCTGCTCACGAGCGATCCGGGCGAGCGACCGATCGCGGTGATCGGCCTGACGGGCCTGAACGACCTGCGGATGCTCGGCCGGACGGCGACGGACGTGCACGCGCGCCGGCTCGAGCAGATCGGCGGCGTCGCGAGCGTCGCGGTGGTCGGCGCGCCGGAGGATGAGATCCGCGTCGAGGTGGATCCCGAGCGCATGCGTGCGCTCGGCATCTCCACCGACGAGGTCGCGACGGCGGTGATGGCGGCGAACGTGCCCGGCGCCGCCGGGACGATCCGCCGCGGCCAGTTCCGGTTCTCGGTTCGCGCGCTGACCGAGTTCCGCGGGCTCGAGGAGATCGCCGACACGCCGATCGGCGCGGCGGCGCGCGGCCTGCGCCTGCGCGACGTCGCCACGGTGACGAGCACGATCGCCGACCCGCGCACGCTGACGCGGCTCGATGGCGGCGCGGCGGTCGGCCTCGTCGTCTACAAGGATGCGGGCTCGAACACGGTCGCCGTGACGGCGCGGCTTCGCGAGGTCATCGACGTCCTGCAGGCCGAGTTCCCCGACATCCGCATGCACATCGTCGCGGCGCAGGCGGACTTCGTCGTCGATGCGTTGTCAAACCTCGGACAGGAGATCGTGCTCGGCGGCGTCCTCTCGCTGCTCATGATCCTCGTCTTCCTGCGGGACTGGCGCAGCTCGATCGCGATCGCCGCGATCCTGCCGCTCTCGGTGCTCATCGCGCTCGTGTTCCTCCAGACACTCGACGTCACCGTCAACGTGCTCTCGCTCGGTGGCCTCGCGCTCGGCGTCGGCCTCCTCGTCGACAACGCGATCGTCGTCGCCGATGCGGCGGGACGGCGGCGCGAGGAGCGCCCCGAGCTCGGCCTCGATGATGCCGCGATCGAGGCGACCGACGAGGTCGCCGGCCCGCTGCTCGCGGGCACGCTGACGACGCTGCTGGTGTTCGGCCCGATCATCTTCGTGAAGGGCCTCGCCGCGGCGCTCTTCCGCGACCTCTCCCTCGCCGTCGTCATGTCGGTCGGCGGTTCCCTACTGCTCGCGCTGACGTTGATGCCGGTCATGATCGTCGGCCGGCGGCGGTCGGCGGCGAAGGCCGAGGCGCTCGCCGCGCGGCGCGCCGAGCGCGCGGCGCGGCCGCAGGGCGCATGGGCGGCGCGACTCGACCGGTTCGGCACGCGCTGCGCCGACGTCTACGAGGGCGGCATGGAGTGGTCGCTCAGGAACCCGGGGCTCGTCGGGCTCGGCGGCGTCGCGCTCGTCGCGATCATGGTCCTGACCGCGTGGACGCTGCCGAAGGAGATCCTCCCGCAGGTCGACGAGGGCATGGTCGTCGCGGCGCTCGCGCTCCCCGAGGGCACGGCGATCGAGGAGACGACGCGCCAAGTGGCGCGGCTCGAGCAGGCGGCGACGGCGCTGGGATCGCGCGGCATCTACTCACGCGTCGGCATCGCGACCGACGAGGAAGTGCTCGCCGGCGCCGAGCCCGGGACGTCGGCGACGGCACAGTTGCTGCTGCCGGTGCCGGTCGGACGCGACGCGGCGGCGTTCGCGAACGGGCTGCGTGCCGCCGTGCCCGACCTCGCCGAGGCGGGCATGCTCGCGCT
>CAYSAR010000102.1:0-7800 GCA_964428985.1 uncultured Gemmatimonadaceae bacterium
GACCCCCGAGCCATGCGCGTTCTCGGTGTTCCGGTATTGCAGGCGTCCTTCCTCGTCGAACTCTACCTGGTCGATGAGATCATGGATGTGGTAGCCGTACACCGACCCGCCGACGAGCAGTGCCTGCGACACCCGATGCGTCACCGCGAGCTCCAGCGTCCGGACGCGCTCGGCGCGCATGTCGGGATTCTTCTGGTAGAACGCGGTCGCGAGATCGGCCTCGGCCGCACTCGGCGCGCGGAACGCCTCGCCGTAGAGCGCCTTGAGCGTCGTCGCGCGCGTCGGCGTCAGGATCACCGCGAAGCGCGGAACGGTGTTGCCGCCGTGGCGCGAGTTCTCCTCGTATCGGACGCCGCCCACGACGCGCACGCGCGACGAGAACTGGAACTCGTCCTGCGCGAACACCGCGCGCACCGTCGTTGGAGCGTCGTCCTCCGTCGTCGTGCCGTCGGGGAACCGCTCGAGGTAGTGCGAGCGCAGCACGTCGCGGTACTCGGCACCCGCCGTGAAGCGGTTGCGCGAGTTCGTCTCCCAGACGCCCATCGTCTCCGCACCGTAGATCGTGCTCGTGCCTCGGTCGATGAAGACCGAGTCCACGTCGTACGCGCCGTTGCCGACGTAGAGATAGCGATCGCCGTAGACGCGCGCGCTCGCGCGCAGCGTGGGCCCGAACTCGCGCGTCGCCGACAGCTCGGCCCACACGCTCCGGTCCAGGCGATCGGTGCGCGGATCGTTGAACCGATTGCCGAACGCCGCCGTCGGGACGTTCTTCTCCTTCGATAGGATGCCCGCGCGCATCGTGAGCCCACGATGCCGCAGCATGCCGGTCGCGCCCATGCCGATCCCGCGATCGAGCAGTTCCGTCACGCCATCGTTCGTCGCCGGCGCGTCGAACGTCGGGAAGTAGCCGCGTTCACCGCTCGAGCGCGACACGGTCGCGGCGATCGAGGCCGTCGTGTTCGCTCCGAGCATGCGTCCCGCGGCGATCGACGCCTGTCCGTGACCCGACGAGGCGACGCGCGCCGACGCGGTCATGCCATCGAGTGCCGCGGCATCCTTCGTCACGACGTTGATCACGGCGAAGAGCGCGTTCGTGCCGTAGAGCACGGAGCCCGGCCCGCGCACGATCTCGATGCGTTCGATCGACGCGAGGTCGAGCGTGATGTCGTCACCGACCTGCGCGCTGCCCCACGTATGCTCGTTGAGCGTGTGACCGTCGACGAGCACCAGGATGCGATTGTTGTAGTCGCTCGGCCGGCTGAAGCCGCGCGTACCGAGGTACTGGTAGTTGCGATCGCTGCTCAGATAGAAGCCGCGGACCCCTTCGAGCACCTCGCCGAGGTTCGCGTAGCCGTTGCGCTCGATGTCATCGGAGGTGACGATCGTGACCGATGCGGCCGCCTCGTCGGCGGTCTGCGCGTACTTCGACGCCGTGCTGATGCGCGTGTTGAGCAGCGAGTCGAGCGAGATGCCCCCGGGCGCACCCTGCGCGATCGCCGCTCGCGGTGCGACGAGCGACGCATTGAGCGCCGCGACCGCGAGCGCGATGATTGTCGCGCGAGTGAGTGCATGAACCTTCGTCGTCCGGTCGGGCATGCCATCTCCTGGCAGCGGTGTCTGCACGAGAGTATCGGCATGACTGATGAGTTCTTGAGCGGCGTCGCGTTTCGCGCCACTCTTGGTGCCCGAGGTCTGTGATGCACCGCACGACCGAGGCATCGGACCGCGTCCGCGACGCGTGGGGTAGAGAGCTGCGACCTCGGAAGTCCCCTCTCTGGAGCGGCGATCCTCATGCGCATCCAGCAGCACTCGCGACCGCACTACGGCGCTTCGCTCCTCGTCGCCGTCATCGCCATCACATCGTGCGGGCCCGCCACGCCGGAAGCGCGCGCGTGCACGCTCATCGGCTGCGAGAGTGGTGTCGCCGTCGATCTCTCGGCCCAGCCGAGTGGTGCGTTCACAGTCGAGCTCACGCCGATCCCGGGTGGCGAGGCGACCTTGAAGGAATGCACGACCGCGGCGGCGTGCGGACGCTCGCTTTTCTTCGCCGGCGTCAGCGCCGACTCGGTGGAAGTGAAGGTGACGACGACGTCGGGGACGCGCACCGTGCGCACGCGCGCCGCGTATGTCACGTCGCAGCCGAACGGACCGCAGTGCGATCCGACCTGTCGACAGGCGCGGATCGCGGTGGAAGTGCCGTAGCGAGGTCCGTCGACGGCGTGACGCCGTATGTGTCGCGTGGGTAGGTCCCGATGACCGCGCTCGTGAGTGCCGGAACCCCCGCCGGAGGTCGTGCCATGCGCCGCCACTTGCTCGCTGCGCTCATCGTCGTGGGCGCCTGTGACACGCCGACTGGTCCCGAGCCCGCCGAGCTGACCGAGCCGACGCAACGCTGGGCGAACCACGCGTCCTGCTCGCTCTCGTCGCCCGCGACGCCATTGAATCCGCTCCTGCGTGTCCCGCGCGAGACGGAGGTCGAGACGTTCGACGATCGGGTCGCGCGCAGAACGCGCTCGGTGCCCGGCGGCTACGGCGGCTATTACCTGGAGGATGGGAGCTCGGTCGTGATCCTGCTCCAGTCGCCATGGATGAAGGAGACGGCGGTGCGCGCACTGCGCGAGAAGGGGATCATCCCCTCCGCGCCTGACGTCGTGATCCATGCGCGGTGGAGTTTCGCGCAACTCTACGACTGGCGAGCATACCTGGACTTGCGCACCGAGCACGCGTGGGACCTCGCCGACATCGACGAGGTCGGGAACCGCATCACGTACGGGTTCGTGACCGAGGACGCGCGCACGGCATTCGAGGCGAGGCTGCGCGACATCGGCATCCCGTGCTATCTCGTCGTGACTGAGGTCTCCGACGTGCCGATCCCGCGTCTGCGCACCCGTTAAGCCCCCCTGCGCGGAGCGCGGTCCATCAGAATGTGACGGTGTTCGCGCCGTTCCCGGAACCCGGTGCGTCGTCGGAGCGCTGGGGTACGGGAGGGGACGATGCCATCGACGACCAGGAAGCCACAACTCTCCGAGCACCACGAGGCCGCGAAAGCGGCCTCGCTGCGCTACGTCACGGATGCCAAGCCTGGCATCCGTCGCCGTCGCTCGGGCCGCGGCTTCGCGTACTACGATGTCGACGGCGCGCTCATCTCCGACAAGGAAGTGCTGCGCCGCATCCGCGCGCTCGCGATCCCGCCGGCATGGACCGACGTCTGGATCTGCCCACTCGCGCATGGCCATATCCAGGCGACCGGCAAGGACGCGAAGGGACGCAAGCAGTATCGCTACCACAAGCGGTGGCACGCCGTGCGCGACGAGACGAAGTACGGCCGCATCGTCGACTTCGCCCACGCGCTGCCCCGGATCCGCCGGCGCGTGAAGGCCGACCTCGCGCTCCCCGGCCTCCCGCGCGAGAAGGTCCTCGCGATGATCGTGCGCCTCCTCGAGACCACGATGATCCGTATCGGCAACGAGGAGTACGCGCGCGAGAACGGCTCGTTTGGGCTGACAACGATGCAGAACCGCCACCTGCACGTCGAGCGCGGACGCATCCTGCTCAAGTTCAAGGGGAAGAGCGGCAAGTCGCACGAGGTGAACGTCGCCGACCCGGCGCTCGTCGCGCTCGTGAAGCACGTGCGCGACCTGCCGGGTCAGCAGCTCTTCCAGTACGTCGATGACGAGGGCAACCCGCAGCCCGTCGACTCACAGGATGTGAACGAGTACCTGCAGGAGATCGCCGGCGAGGACTTCACGGCGAAGGACTTCCGGACGTGGGGCGGCACGCTCCTCGCCGCGGCGCAGATCCGCACGCTCGGCGAGACCGACACGGCGTGCAAGGCGTCGCTGCTCGACGCGATCGGGAAGGTCTCGAAGCAGCTCGGCAACACGCCGGCGATCTGCCGGAAGAGCTACATCCATCCGGCGGTGCTCGAGGCGTTCACCGACCGCGAGGCGTGGGAGCGCTGGAGCGTGGCGTGCGAGAGACCGCTCGCACATGTGTCGCTCCGCGCGCATGAACGTCGGTTGCTGCGATACCTCGCGCTCTGCGAGCGCGCGCGAGTCACGCGCGCATCACGCCCGGCCAAGGCAGCATGACGGCCTCGCCGCCCTCGCCGACCTAGCGGCCTCCCGCGGGAGAGATGACGCGCCGCCCGAGCGCAGCGAGCCGCGCTCGGGATTCCATCCGACGCAGACCGTACGCGAGGATGCCGATCGCCGCGCCGGTGAACACGAACCCGCCCGGCACCCACATCACGAGGCCGCCGAGCTGCTGGTCCTCGAGCAACGTGAGTCCCCACGGCTCCACGCGTCCGGCGTAAGCGGGATACCACGGCCGCGCCGCAAAGGTGAGCAGCGCGCCGAGCAGGCTGGTGTGGACGGCGGTGGTGAACACGCTCGCGAACGCGATGACGTGGGCGCGCGCGCCGCCGGCACGGAGAGGAAGCACCGACCACCAGAAGAGCAGTGCCGTGCCGAGGAACGACGCGTGCTGCAGGGCATGCACCGATTCCGAGCGGAGCGTCGCCCCATATAGGGGCGGCGAGTGCCAGAGCCAAGTCGCGATGGCATGCAGCAGCCACGCGCCGAGCGGATGCACGGCCCAGCGCCACGTGGCGCTCCGGGCGATCGGTCGTACGATGGCGGCGAGGCGATGGCGCGCGCGCTCGCCGAACGCCCAAGGCATCGCGATCCCGGGTGCCGCGAGCACGAGCAGCGGCGCGGTCACGATCATGAGCAGCTGGTGCTGCGCCATGTGCGCGGAGAACAAGGCTCCCCCGAGGCGGCTGAGCGGCGATATGAGCGCGACGAACAGGGTCGCGAAGCCCACGGTACCGCACCACGCCCGCCAGCGCCGCAGGCCGCGCGCTGCGCCCGCGCGCGCCCAAAGACGACGTACCCCACGCCCGTAGATCCAGGCGGGCACCAACGTGGTCACGAGCAGCCATGGTTCGAGCGACCACGCGGTCCAGAGGTCGTGCGGACGCGGCCGCTCCCCGGTATGCGCCGCGAGCGCCTGAGGGCTGAGCGCGACGAGGCTGAGGATGACACGCGCGAGGACGCCGGGGGGCACGGCTCTTGCCCGCATCGGTCTTGCGCACGCGGAACGTCCCGCGCTCGCTCCTCCCACCGCGTCCACGAGTGGCGATGACACCCAGGATGACGCTCGACGTCGGTGCATGCCCTGCTCCGGGCTGCACGATTCGCGCCCGCATGCGACGTGTGGTGCTGAGCGCGATGTCGCTCGCCTCACTCGGCCTCGGCGGATGCCGCGCGGAAGCCGCCGCGCGCGACGGGGCCGACGGCGACCCCGCGGGCCTGCGCGTCGCGTTCATCGCGCCCGACGGCGACGCGGGTGCATCGGCGCGGCGCGGCGCATCGCTGGGCGCCGAGGAGGCCGCGCACACCGGTGCGCTGCTCGGGCGGTCGTTCGAGATGCGCGCCGCCGTGGCCGACGGCAGAGATGCGAGCGTGGACGCCGCGAAGCGATTGCTGGACGCCGGCGCGCATGTGATCGTGGGCGGATTCGATGATGCCACCTGTGAGGCGCTCGCCGGGCTCGCGGCCGAACGCGGCGTGCTGATGGTGAATGTCGGTTGCCGCGCCGACGCACTGCGCCGCGCCGGCGCGCCGCACCTGTTCCATGTGGAGGCGTCGGACTCGATGTACCTCGGGGCGCTCGCCGCGGCGCGCGCGAGCGGCGGCGCGGCGCCGGTGCTCTGGCATGCCGGGCTCGCGCGCTATGGCGCGGCGCAGCTCAACCAGCGCTTTCTCCGACAGGAGGGGCGACCGGCCGATGCGCGCGCTTGGGCGAGCTGGATGGCGATGAAGGTGCTTTGGCAGGCGTCGTCCGCCGGCGGCGCCGTCGACGCCGAACGCCTCGCCGCCGAGTTGGTCGGCAGCGATGATGGGTTCGATGGCCACAAGGGCGAGCCGCTCCGCTTCGACCCCGTCACGCGGCAACTGCGCCAGCCGCTCTTCCCGCCGCCCGTTGCCGGTCCCGCGGTCGCTCGTGAGGAGGGCGCACCGACCGATCGCGCCCCCGCGAGCGACGCCGCGCGGCTGCGCCGCGCCGCGGATGCAGGCGACCGCTTGCTCGTCATCACCAATGAAGGCTCCGCCGACGTGCAGGTGCTCTCCGAGGCAGGCGCACTGCTCGCTACGATCCCGTTCGCCGAGCGACCGCGTGGGATCCAGCTCGCCGATGGCGGGCGGCGCGTGCTCGTCGCGCTCAGCGATGAACTGCCGACGGAGGCGGGCGACGGCGATGCGATCGCCGAGATCGACCTGCGCGAGGGACGCGTGACGCGTCGGCACGCCGCAGGCAGCGATCCCGAGCAGTTCGCCGTGAGTGCGGATGGTCGCCTGCTCGTGGCGGCGAACGAGGACGCGGGCACCGCCACTCTCGTCGACCGCGTCCGCGGGACGCCGCTCGCCACGCTCATCGTCGGCATCGAGCCGGAAGGCGTCGCGCTGAGTCCGGACGGCCGCTGGGCCTACCTCACGGCCGAGACGAGCAACACCGTGTCCGTGATCGATACGCGGCGCCGCGAGGTGATCGCGAGCTTCCTGGTGGACGAGCGGCCGCGCGCGGCGGCATTCTCGCCCGATGGCCGCATGGCGTACGTGAGCAACGAGATCTCCGGCACGCTGTCCGTGATCGACGTCGCACGGCACGCGGTGGTCGCGTCGCTCGCCCTCGATGGCGGACGCGCGCGCCCGGTGGGGATCGTCGTCTCGCCGGACAGCCGCACCGTGTACGTCGCGAACGGCCGCGCGAACACCGTGTCGGTCGTCGATGCCGACACGCGGCGCGAGACGGCGGTGATCGCCGTCGGCCGTCGCCCGTGGGGACTCGCGATGTCGCGGGACGGACGCTGGCTCTACACCGCGAACGGCGGCAGCGACGACGTCTCGGTGATCGCGGCGCGCGCGCGGCGCGTCACCCGCACCATCCGCGTCGGCGCACGTCCGTGGGGCGTGGTGGTGACCCGATGATGGGACCGCGACGCGGTTCCCTGCCGTCGATCGCGCTCGGCCTCGGGCTCGGCCTCGCGCTCGGTGCCGCCTGCGGTCGTGGCGGCGACGAAGAGATGCCCGAGGTCCGCCGCGGCGAGGCGCCGCCGCCGCGCGACATCGCGGCGCTCGCCGCCGACGATGGCCAGTGGGTGATGGCGGCGAAGGACTATGCGAGCACGCGATTCAGCGGACTGACCCAGATCGACACCGCGTCGGTGCGCGGCCTGCGGCTCGCGTGGTCGTTCTCCACCGGCCAGCTGCGCGGGCATGAGGCCGCCCCCCTGATCGTCGACGGGACGATGTACGTCGTCACGCCGTTCCCGAACAACGTCTTCGCGCTCGACGCCACCGACGGTTCGCTCAAGTGGACGTACGAACCCTCGCCGATGCGCGGCGCGCAGGGCGTCGCCTGCTGTGATGTGGTTAACCGCGGCGTGGCCTACGCCGACGGGCGCGTGTTCGTCAACACGCTCGACGTGCACACCATCGCGCTCGACGCGCGCACGGGCAAGGAGCTCTGGAAGACGAAGCTTGGCGACATCAACAAGGGCGAGTCGATGACCATGGCGCCGTTCGTCGTCGGGAACAAGGTGCTGGTGGGCAATAGCGGCGGCGAGTTCGGCGTACGCGGGTGGCTGAAGGCGCTCGACACGCGCAGCGGCGAGGTCGTCTGGACCGCCTACAGCACGGGCCCGGACCGCGATGTCCTGATCGACCAGGCGACGTTCCGTCCGTACTATGAGTCCGACCGCGGCGTGGACCTCGGCGTCTCGAGCTGGTCCGGCGA
>CAYSAR010000103.1:0-4697 GCA_964428985.1 uncultured Gemmatimonadaceae bacterium
CGGCCGGCTTCGCGCCCGAGGAACGCGGGCCGCTCGTCATCACGCCCCGCGAGGCGCCGCCGCTGCGCGGGGCCGCGCTCGGCGCGCTCCGCTGCGGTTGCGCGCGTTGTGGCGTCGCGCGGGTGGGCGTCGACCTCGGCTGCGCCGTCGGGCGCGAGCGGGCGATCGTACCGGCCGCCTCGCGGCGCGTGGTCGGCGCGCGCGGGACGACCGGGCGCTGCGGCGTCGCGCGCGGGGGTTGCGTGCGCTGCGGTTGCGTGCGCTGCGGCTGCGTGCGCTGCGGCTGCGTGCGCTGGGGTTGCGTGCGCTGCGGCTGCGTGCGCTGCGGCGTCGCGCGCTGCGGTGTCGCGCGCTGCGGCGTCGCGCGCTGCGGGTTCGTGCGGATCGGGTAGATCCGGTTGCCGTTCGTGCGCGAAGGCGACGCCTGGCCGGCCGGGTTCGTCCGCGCGACGGTGCGATACGCATCGCTGCGCGTCACCGGGGCGCTGCGTGGCTTCGCCGTCCGCTCCGGCGCAACGCGGCGCGAACGGTCCCATGATGGACCGTCACGGCGCGCGACATGGCGACGCTCCTCATACTGCCGCCGACGGTCCCACGTCGCGCGGCGGTGGATCTGCGTGTAGCCCCCGAGGCGATCGAAGTGCACGCGGCGATGCACGACGCGGCGATTGAGCACGATCGTCGTGTGGCGCGGGTTCACGTACACCCTGTTGACGAACACGTACGTCCGCGACCGGTGGTGCCAGCCGTTGTAGTGCGTGTGCGCGTGGTGCCCCCAGCCGTGGTAATAGACGTGATGGTGATGCCAGTCGACGTCGTAGTTCAGCCAGGCGCCGATCGGGAACGACACGCCGAAGTGCCAGCCGTGGTGATAGTGGGCGTTGATGACGATTGGCGTGTGGTAGACGACGACCGGGTCGTACGTCGGCACGTAGATGACCTTCGGCTGCGCCGGCGTGATGTAGATGTACCGGTCCTGCACAATGACCTGCTGTTCCTTCGTCGAGACGAGGTTGCCCTGCGCGTGCGCCATGCGCCGCAGGTTCTGCACCGACTCCATGACGTCCTCGGCCTGCATCGCGTGCGCCTGGCCGAGTGCGGTCGTCCAGTCGATGCGGTCGGCCATGAGGTTGAGCACCGGCGCGTAGTGGGCGACGGCGCGCACGCTCACGTGCCAGGGCTGGTTGTCGAGGTCCCCGTCGCCGTAGAGCGCGACATGCTTCGCCGCGAGCTCCACCTGCTCCGGGTACGTGGCGGCGACGAGCACCTGCGCGAGGATCGGGTCGGGATAGAGCGCGATCGGCGCGAGCAGGTTGTCGAGCTCCTCGGCCGTGTACGGCTCCGGCGCCGCGTTCGACACGGCTTGCAGCTCGGCGTCCTGTGCGCGGAGCGCCGGCGCGATCGCGACAAACGCGGCGAGGAGCAGGAGCGAACGGCCCGATGGGAGTCTCATCGTCTCTCTCCTTCGTGTCCGCGCATCCTCGACGGGGTGCGTGGAGCCAGGTGCGGATGCACAGCGGGACCGTGAGCGTCGACTCGGATCCTTGCGCTACCTACTGCGGTGCGCGAGTCGAAGTTCCCACGTTGCGCGCCCGATTTCCAGAGGGAAAAAGGTGCCGCCGCAGAGTGACACGGAAGGGGACACACATGTGACCCAAGCAGAGGACACCAAGCGCGGTCATTCCGCTCCAATGCGGGATGCGCGGTAAACAGCATACCACCGAGGCACAGAGGACACAGAGGGCCTGGAGCGAACGAATCACCACAGGGAGCACAGGGAACACTGGGAGTGCGGCGCGACACTCGGTCCTGGCAAGCCGTGAAAAAGCCTTGGGGGGCTTGCACCCGACCTTCGGTGCAAGCCCCCCGCAAGGACTCGGTGTCCTCTGTGCCTCGGTGGTTTGCCGTGGCCGTTGCAGCTGCCGTTCAAACCGCTGTCAGCCACCCGTGCTCATCTGGTGCACGGCCGTTTACGATGTTGAGGAACCGCTGCTGCAGCTTGCGCGTCACGGGGCCTGGCTTGCCGTCGCCGACCTGGATGCGATCGACGCTGCGCACGGGCGTGATCTCGCTCGCCGTGCCGCAGACGAAGAGTTCGTCGGCCGTGTAGAGCACCTCGCGCGAGAGGGGCTGCACCTGGACCTTGATCCCCTCGTCGGCCGCGAGGTTGATGACCGTGTCGCGCGTGATGCCGGGGAGGAGCGTGCCGTCGATCGGCGGCGTGTAGAGCACGCCGCCGTCGATCGCGAAGAGGTTCTGTCCCGATCCCTCGCTGATCATGCCGTCGGGTCCGAGCGCGAGCGCCTCGTCGTAGCCGTTCGTGAGCGCCTCCATCTTGATCAACTGTCCGCCGAGGTAGTTGCCGGCGATCTTCGCCATCGCGGGGATCGTGTTCGGCGCGACGCGGTGCCAGGTCGAGACGCAGGCATCGACGCCCTTCGCGAGCGCCTCCTCGCCGAGGTACGCGCCCCAAGGCCAGCACGGGATGTACGTCTCGACGGGACTTTCGAACGGCACCATGCCGGCGGCGCCATAGCCGCGCAGCACCATCGGCCGGATATAGCAGGCGTTGACCTCGTTGCGCTTCACGAGCTCGCGCGTGGCGTCGACGAGCTGGTCGATCGTCCACGCGAGCGGCATGCGATAGATCTTCGCCGAGTTGGACATGCGCTTGAGATGCTCGCGCAGCCGGAAGACGGCGGGGCCGTTTGGCGTCGAGTAGCAGCGGATGCCTTCGAAGATCGCGGAGCCGAATTGGAGGCTGTGGGCGAGGAGGTGCACGGTGGCGTCCTGCCACTTGATGAACTCGCCGTCGTGCCAGATGAGCTTGGTCTCGGAGATCTTCGCCATTTCTCGCAGGGGTGCGGGGACACGGGTGTAGGGAACAGCCCGGCGACGAGAGTCGCGGGGAGTGGTGCTTGATGCCTGGTGCGAGGAACTGCGATCGCTGCCATCTGCCACCTGCTATTGCCACCTGCCCTCTGCGCTTCACACCGGCAGTTCAGAGCAAGGACCTTATCCAACCGCCATCCACGGCGATGCTCTGCCCCGTGATGTAACTCGCCCGCTCGCTCGCGAGGAAGGCCGCGAGGGCGGCGAATTCCCTCGGCTCGCCGACGCGGCCCATCGGGATCTGGCGGTCCCACTGCGCGAACGCCTCGTCCTTCGTGATGCCCGTCGCCTTCGCGTTCGCGGCGGCGAGCGTGTCGAGGCGCTCGGTGCGGGTGTAGCCGGGCATCAGGTTGTTCACGGTCACGTTGAACGGCGCGACCTCGTTCGCGAGCGAGCGCGCGAAGCCGGTGACCGCCGCGCGCACGGCGTTCGAGAGGATCAGGTTGTCGACTGGCTGCTTCACGGCGATCGACGTGACGTTCAACACGCGACCCCAGCGTCGTTCCTTCATGGCCGGCAGCAGCGCGCGCACGAGATTCACGACGCTGTCGAGGTTGAGCTCGACGGCGCGCCTCCAGTCATCGCGCGTGTGCTGCTCGAACGGTCCCGGCGGCGGCCCGCCGGCGTTCGTCACGAGGATGTCGACCTGGCCGAGCGCGCGCACGGCCTCGGCGGCGGCCGCATCGACCTGCGCCGGCACCGACACATCGGCGACGATGCCGACGGCGCGCACGCCATGCGCCTTCGCGAGTGACGCCGCGACGTCGCCGATCGACGTCGACCGCGCACAGCAGGCGATGTCGCACCCTTCGGCGGCGAGCTCGCTCGCGATCGCGTGACCGAGTCCGCGGCTCGCCGCCGCGACGAACGCGACGCGTCCCTTGAGGCCGAGATCCATGCGCGCGCCCTACTTCTGGTGGAAGTAGGAGTCGGTGTGATCGAGCCAGTCCTGGCGCGGCGGGTTGAAGATGTCGACGTCGAGCGTGTCCTCGAGCGCCTCGGCCTTGTGCCAGACGTTCGACGGGATGTGCAGGACCTCGCCGGCCATGACGTCGACGACCTCCTTGCCGTCCTCGCCGAGCCAGAAGCGCAATCCCCCCTCGAGGATGTAGGTCAGCTGTTCATTGTGGTGCTGGTGGCGCGGGACGATCGCGCCCTTCGCGAGGAAGACCTGCGCGAGCATCATGCCTTGGCCGGTGACGAGCTTGCGGCCGATCTGGTCGGTGACCTTCTCCTTCGGCATGTCGGCCCAGCGATGGAACGTGCAAGCGGTCGTGCTCGTGTTGATGGAGGACATGGGCGGCGGCGGTGGAGGAGGGCGGCATCACGACGTGTGTCAGCGTCGTCACAATGTAAGGCCGCGATGCGACGTGCGTGACCGTGCACCCGTGTTCCTACGGAACATCGTCGTGCGTCACACGTATGCAGGCCGAGCAGTCCTTCTTTATCACACGCTTGAACCCACGAGCCGAGACCATGCGATCCTTCCTGACTGCCGCGCGCGCCGCGGCCCCGAAGTCCCTCGCGCTGACCGCCGCGCTGCTCCTCGCCACCGCCTGCGGTGATGACGGCCCGAATTATCCGGATGTCTTCGATCCCGCCGCGATCCAGTCCGAGATGGCATCGGCGAACGCGGCGATGTCGGCGCCGGCCACGGAATCCTTCGCCGGCCTCGGCTTCCTCATCGACATCGCGCTCACCGAGGACGAGGGACCGTTCGTGGTGACCGCGCCGGCGGAACTCATCGCCGACGCGCGCGCCACGCCGCGCACGTCGACGCTGACGCGCCTCAAGCGGCAGGCGAC
>CAYSAR010000103.1:4707-7783 GCA_964428985.1 uncultured Gemmatimonadaceae bacterium
TACTATCGATTGTCGGTGGTGGTGATCGAGGTTCCGCCGCTACGGGAGCGGCCGAGCGACGTGCCGCACCTCGCAGCGCACTTTCTCGCCCGCTACGCCCCCCTCGTCCGGGGCGAGGGCGCCCCGCCGCCGACGCTCTCCCCCGACGCGGTGGACGAGCTGATGCGCCACCCGTGGCCGGGAAACGTCCGGGAGCTGGCGAACGCGATCCCGGCGGGCGCGCTCGGCAAGACGTTCACCTACGATCCCGAGACGCAGCAGTTCCTCCCGAGCGAGATCACCGGCGCGCCGGCGAACGGCGTGCGCTTCCAGCTCTACGCCGTCGATCCGATCGACGGCATGCCGGTCGAGCCGCTCGTCGAGGTCGGCCACGTCGACCTGACGCGGTCGGCGAACGATTCGGAGGCGAACGCGCGCGTCGAGGTCTTCCAGGGCACGGCGACGCCGACGAAGGTGCTCGACTACTCGGCGACGGTCGGCGGCAGCGTGACCACGCCGCGCATCACGCTCGACGGGTTCGCGCAGAACGCGACCGACCGCCTCGACTTCTCGCTCGTCACGCGCTATTCGCTCGGCGACGAGTCGATCCGCCTCGAGTGGCGCACCGAGGTGCCGACGCGTGACTTCTCGACGCGCCTCATCCAGACGATGAGCGGCGACGCGAACCCGCGCTTCACGATCGACGCGGCGATCATCAGCGAGAACGGCCGCATCGACATCGACGGCACGGTGAGGGAGCAGACGGGTGGCGAGCTCGCCGTGCGCGTGAACGGCGACCTCTTCGCGACGATGGAGCTCGCGACCGGCGAGGACGAAGAGCCGGTGATCACGAACGCCGACGGCGAGCCGCTGACGGCGGAAGAGGAGGCGGTGCTCCAGCAGGTGTTCCTCTGGTTCGCCGGCGCGATCTTCGTGTTCGCGGCGCTGCTCGGTCCGGTCGGTCCGCTGCTCGACGCGGCGTTCTAACGACGGGCCGGCTGCTGGACAGCCGGGTCAGGGCAGGAAACTTTCGGGGGGATGTCGGCCGTATGGCCGGCATCCCCCCGCTGACATGAGGCCGCCGTGGAAGAGATCAAGGTGACGGGCGCGAAGTTGATGGACAAGCTCAAGGAGCTGATCAAGGAAGGGAACGTCCGGCGCATCGTGCTCCGGAACCCGCAGGGGCGCGTGCTCCTCGACATGCCATTGACCGCCGGCATCGCGGGCGCGGCGTTGCTGCCCTTCTGGGCGGCCGTCGGGGCGGTGGCGGTGCTGGCGACGGATTACTCGATACTCGTCGAGCGGGATCCCGGGACCGCGGTCGCGAAAGAGGGATAGGAGGGCACAGAAACCGCCCCGCGACGCGAGTCGCGGGGAGTGGTGCAGGGTGCTTGGTGCGAGGAACCACGCGACAACGGATGCGGGGAGTCCAACGCACCTCGTTCACGCATTCCTTGCGAAATGAACGTGTGCGATTCCGGCCCATCGATGGGTAAGGAATTGCATGAGAGTCAGCCACGAAGTCCCGACCTCCGCGCTCGCGCATACGCTCGAGATCACGGAAGGCGCTCGGGTCTTCGCCTGGGACGCGCCGCGCGACTACCTCGACTTGCTCACGCCGCTCCCGCCGCGCGCGCGCGTGATCAAGGGCCTCGACTCCGACGCTGACATCGTGCACGTGTTCGTGCGCGCGCGCGCCGCGCTCGAGCGTTCGCTGCGCACGCTGCGCGCGACGCTGCGTCCCGAGGCGGCGATCTGGGTCTCCTGGCCGCGCACGACGACCCAGCTCAAGACCGACGTGACCGAGGCGATCGTGCGTGCCGTCGCCGACGCGCTCGATTTCGAGGTGGTCCGCATGTGCACGGTGGGCGAGGACTGGACCGCACTGCGACTCGCTCGCCGGACCTCCTCGCCGAAACTGACGCACTAGGCGACCGTAGGGCCGGCATCCAAGCCGGCGCCGCCAAACCCTTTTGGCGGGACCGCTGTCTACACCCGTAGACCGCCGGCCGTCCACCGGGTCCTCGCGCGCGCCGCCTCCCAGTTCGCGGCGCGAGGCGGACCCCCATCGCCTTGTCCATGCGTCATGTGAAGCTCGCCGTCCGGATGTTGCTCAAGACCCCGTTCGTGACGGCGGTGGCGGTCCTCTCCCTCGCGCTCGGCATCGGCGCGAACGCCGCGATCTTCTCGCTCTTCGACCAACTCCTCATGCGGCCGCTGCCCGTACCAGCGCCGCATGAGCTCGTGAATCTCGGGATGCCGGGGCCGAAGCAGGGCTCGACCTCGTGCAACCAGGCGGGGAGCTGCGACATCATCTTCAGCTACCCGATGTTCCGCGACCTCGAGCGCGAACAGGACGTGTTCACGGGCATCGCGGCGCACCGCCTCGTCGGCGTCAGCCTCTCGCTCGACAACGAGCCGTCGACCGGTACCGGCGTGCTCGTCTCCGGGTCGTACTTCCCGGTGCTGCAGCTCCAGCCGGCGCTTGGGCGGCTGCTCTCGCCGTCGGATGACGCCGTCGTCGGCTCGCACTACGTCACCGTCATCGGCCACTCCTTCTGGAAGGACCGGCTCGGCGGCGACCCCGCCGTGCTCGGCCGGACGATCGGCATCAACGGCACGTCGTTCGAGATCATCGGCGTCGCGCCCGAGGGCTTCGAGGGCACGACCGCCGGCACACGGCCCGTCGTCTACGTCCCGCTCACGATGCGCGGCGTGCTCGCGAGCAACTCGGGCGGCTTCGAGCGCCGCACCGAGTACTGGGCCTACCTCTTCGCGCGCCTCAAGCCGGGCGTGACGCCCGAGGCGGCGAAGGCGAAGCTCGACGCGATCGTCGCGCCGATCCTCGCCGACATCGAGGCGCCGCTCAACTCGGGCATGAGCGACCAGACGATGGCGCGCTTCAAGGCGAAGCGCATCGAGGTCACGCCGGGCGCGCGCGGCCAGAGCGAGGTCCATGCCGAGGCGAAGACGCCGCTCGTGATGCTCTTCGCCGTGACCGGCGTCGTGCTGCTGATCGCCTGCGCGAACATCGCGAACCTGCTGCTCGTGCGCGGCGCCGGCCGCGCGACCGAGATGGGGGTACGCCTCGCGCTCG
>CAYSAR010000104.1:0-1490 GCA_964428985.1 uncultured Gemmatimonadaceae bacterium
GCTGGGCCGCTCGACGAAGGAGGGCAATCTCCTCGCGAGCAGCGAGGCGCTCGCGGCGCGCGGCGTCGAGTTGTTCGAGGTCGAGCGCGGCGGCGACATCACGTTCCACGGCCCGGGCCAACTCGTCGGCTACCCGATCGTCGACCTCACCGGCGACAAGCAGGACCTGCATTGGTACCTACGCCAGGTCGAGGAGGTCATGATCCGCGCCGTCGCGCCGTTCGGGATCGTCGCCGAGCGGAATCCCGGCAAGACCGGCGTATGGACGCGCGGCCGGAAGCTCGCGAGCATCGGCGTTCATGCGCGGCAGTGGGTGACGTGGCATGGCTTCGCGCTCAACGTCACCACGGACCTGAGCTACTTCGACCTCATGGTGCCGTGCGGCATCGCCGACGTCGTGATGACGTCGGTCGAGCGCGAGCTGCTCGAGGGCGGCGCGCGGGAGGCGAACACCTGTCTCGCGCCGTCGCCGACCCTGTTCGACGATGTGCGCGAGGCGACGATCGCGGCGTTCGGCGAGGTCTTCACGATGGCGGCCGACGCGACGTCCGTCGGCGCGCTCACCGAGCGGATGGGCAGCAACGTCCAATCGGCCTAGTCGCGTCGCCCCATACTGGGGGCATGAGCGCCTACGTCATCGTCGACATCGAGATCCATGACGCCGCGTCCATGCGCGGTACCGCGCGCTCGCGCCGCCGAGCATCGCGGCGTACGGCGGCCACTATCTCGTGCGCGGCGGCGGCGACATGGTGCTGATCGACGGCTTCCGCGGATGAACGAAGGAGGGCGGCCCTCGCAGGCCGCCCTTCGTGCTTCATGAACTCCGCGCCGCTTACGGCGCCGCGACCGGCTGTGTCGCCTCGATGTCGATCGTGATGCGGACCTCGTCACCGACGACCTGCGCCCCCTCGGTGATCCGGTTGAACTTCACGCCGAAGTCGTGACGGTTGATCACCGTCGTGGCGGTGAACGCGATCCGCTTGGCGCGTTGGCCGTCCATCGTGCCGAGCACCTCGGTGTCGAGCGTGACCGGCCGCGTGACGCCGCGGAGCGTGAGGTCGCCATGCACCTTGAGGTGCGTCGCGTCCACGCGCTCGACGCGCTTGCTCGTGAACGTCATCTCGGGGAAGCTGTCGACCGCGAGATAGTTGCCCGACCTGATGTCGGCGTCGCGCCGTTCGTTCTCGGTATCGACGCTCGCGGTCTGGATGCGCACATCGACGCTCGCCGCGGTCGGGTTCGCCGGGTCGTACACGAGCGAGCCGTTCCAGGTGTTGAAGCGGCCGTTCACCCACGAGATGCCGAGATGCCGCACGCGGAAGCTGACCGCGCTGTGCGAGAGATCGAAGCGCCAGCCGTTCGCGGGGAGCGGCGGTTGGGCCGGTCGCTGCTGCTGCGCGGGGGTGCCAGCGGGTGCCGAGCCCTGCTGGGCCGCGAGCGGCTCGGCGACGGTCAGGAGTACGATCGCGCCGAGCGCGAGGGATCGAGAG
>CAYSAR010000104.1:1500-7773 GCA_964428985.1 uncultured Gemmatimonadaceae bacterium
GTGCGAACATGGGTGGGTTAGGAAATTGTCGTGCGCCCTTCGAGGACGTATGCCTTGTTCGAGATCCGCCATTCGTCGCCGACCTTGAGGAGCGTCAGGTAGTCGACGAACCGCGCCGTCGAGTATTGGACCTCGATCGTCGCCGTCGCTACGTCGCCGTTCACCTCGACGATCGTGATGCGGCGGCGCGGGCCGTCCTCGCCTTCCCCCCTCCCGCTCATGGCCGTGATGAACTCGTCGGTCGAGCGCGTCGCGACGAGGCCATCACGCGACCACCAAAGCCGCGCGTCCTTGAAGAAGGCGCGCCGAAGGTCGGCCTCGTCTCCAGATTCCATGCCGCGGATGTACGCCTCGAGTGGGATGCGAACTGCCGCGTCCTCCGGGTGCACGGCGGGTCCGCGCCGAGCGATCCGGACCGGCGGCTGCTGCGTGCCCGCCGTCGGCTGCTGCTGGTCGTCGATGATGTCCGCGCGCGCGTCGGCCGGGAGCGCGACGGCCACGAGGAGTGCCGCGAACCGCGCGCGGGCGAGGATGGAACGCGTCGAGGAAGCGCGGGTCATGGCGACTCTCGGGCAGGGGAGCGAAGGCAGGATACGACTCGTGCCACGCGGATGGCCATAGGTCGTACGTGAGGGAATCGTAGGTGATTCACCGGATCGAGTCCCAGCGAGGATTCGGCGTCTATTCAGGGGCGCCCGCACCCTCGTCCGACAGTACGAGATCGAGATATCCGGACTTCCGCGGCGAGCCGATGCGAAGCGCGATCCCGGCGGGCGCGAAGCCATCGGTGCGCACCTCCACGTTCACGAGCCGGTCCTGAGGGATCCCGCACGCGCGGTAACGGCCGGCCGCATCAGCGGTCGTCTCGGATTGCATCCAGCCAGTCTCGGATTCTCCCGGCGCTCGCCACACGAACCGAAGGCGTGCACCCGCCAGACCGACTCGCCCCGCAGCAAGGACCTCCCCCACGATCGCTGCGTGGCCGGCCGCATTCGCGCAGGTCGAAGCGATGGAGTCGATCGGCATCGGCAGGGGTGCGAGCGTCGAGTCCGAGAGCACGTCCGTTGCCGCGCTCGTGAAGACGGACTGCGCACCGACGGCCAGCTCGAGCACGTCGCCAGAGACGCGTACGATCGGGACGTGGCGCACCATGATGGACAGCGTCGTCCCTCCCCGCTGCTCGACCCACGAACCGATGGCCGGCATGCGCAGCGCGTATCGACTCACGAACCAGAGGCCGGTCTCGAGCCGCGTGAACTCGAGCCATCCGCCAGGCTCGATCTCGCGTTCGTTGCCCGGAAGCCCCGCGTACCCGAAATCCAAGCGCTGAAGCTCGGCTGTGCGACGATCGAGCCATAGCGTTCCCTCGATCAGCGTGAGGCGCCGGTTGGCCTTCGCGGGCTTGAAGCCGACGCCGATCCAATCCGGCCGATCGTCGGACGACGCGACCAGATGGAGGCAGTAGTCCGCGAGGAAGCGGTCATCCACGAGCAGATCGACGCTCGGTACGCGGTAGTCGACCGCAATCTCCGATGCGCGTGTCATGCCCGCGAACCGCTCCACATGCCGCGTCACGAACCCATGCTCGAGCAACGAATCGACCGACGCGCTCCCATACGGACGCAGGGTGCTCGAGACGTTCTCCCTGTAGGAGCCGTCGAGCCGCTCGCGGTCGTCATGCCGCCACGTCTCGTTGGCGACACGCACGCGGCTCCGCACCGGGCCATCGAGCGAGACCAGCTGCGACGCCGTCAGCGCCGTCTTCGTTTCGTGGAAGAGCTGCGCGACGAGCGACGCCGAATCCGGACGCACGCGGCAGCGAGAGTGGGCCGCAATCGTCCGCTCGCTCAGCGTGACTGTGCGCGACGGGAGCACGGCGCTCAACTCGCGGCGCTCTCCCGTCGCGAGCTTCACCGTTACGAGCACATGCTGCGCATAGCCGATGCGCAGCGCGCGGATCATGATCGAATCGGTCGTGAGCCGAAGCCGCCACGTGCCTTGCACGCCGGTCACCGTGCGCGCCACGAGCGACCCGTCACTCAGACGCGTCGCCACGACGACGGTCCCTGCCGACGGCGCGTCCAGATCCGCGCGACGCAGCGTGCCGTACGCCTCCTGCGCCTCTGCACCGACGGCCATGGCGCACGCCGCGACGAGAGCGCGCATTAGTCGCGCGCTCAATCGATGCCCCTCTCGGCTGCGATTCGGCTTATCTTTGGTCATGGGCGCGGACGATTCCCCGGTGAGCTACCCAGCCAGGCCACGCGAGGTCACCGCACGGCGCGAGGTGGACTTTGCCACTGAGCTGAACCAAGCGCAACTCGCCGCCGCCACCCACGGCGACGGCCCCCTCCTCATCGTCGCCGGCGCCGGCACCGGCAAGACGCGCACGCTCGTCTATCGCGTGGCGCACCTCATCGAGCGCGGCATCCGCCCCGACCGCATCCTCCTTCTCACGTTCACGCGCCGCTCCGCCCAGGAGATGCTCGCGCGCGCCGAGCGCTTGGTCGGGAGTGCGAGCCGCACGGTGCACGGCGGCACCTTCCACGGCACGGCGCACAGATTGCTTCGCCGCTTCGGTTCGGAAGCCGGCCTCCCCGGCGACTTCACGATCCTCGATCAGGGCGATGCCGAGGATCTCATGCAGCTCTCGCGCGCGACGCTCGGGCTCGGCGAGAAGGGCAAGCGCTTTCCGAAGAAGGAGACGCTGCACCACGTCTACTCGCGCCACGTCAACACCGACCATCCCGTCGGCGCGATCCTGCGCGAGGAGTACCCGCGCTTCGTCGAGCATGAGGACGACATCGCGCGCGTCTTCGCCGACTACACCGAGCGCAAGCTCGCCCGCAACCTCGTCGACTACGATGACCTGCTGCTCTACTGGGCGATGCTGCTCGAATCGCCCGCTGCGTCGGCGGTCGCCGATCGCATTGCCGCGCTCTACGACCACATCCTCGTCGACGAGTACCAAGACACGAACCTGCTGCAGGCGCGCATCCTCAAGGGGATGTGCCGCGTGCACCGCAACCTGACCGTCGTCGGCGACGACGCGCAGAGCATCTACGCGTTCCGCGGCGCGACGATCCGCAACATCCTCGACTTCCCGCGCGAGTATCCCGGCGCGGCGGTCGTCACGCTCGAGCAGAACTATCGCTCCACGCAGCCGATCCTCGACGCGACGAACCTGCTGATCTCGCGGGCCGAGGAGCGCTACTCGAAGGAACTCTTCACGCGGCGCACCGGCGGCGAGCGCCCGTGGCTCGTGACTGCGCAGGACGAGCCGCAGCAGACGCGCTTCGTCGTCGACCGCATCCTCGAGCTGCACGAGGAGGGCACGCCGCTCCGTGAGATGGCAGTGTTGATCCGCGCCGGCTACATGAGCGCCGACCTCGAGATCGAGCTGACCGCGCGCGGCATCCCGTTCGAGAAGTGGGGCGGGATCAAGTTCCTCGAGGCGGCGCACGTGAAGGACGTGCTCGCGTTCCTGCGGGTCGTCGAGAACCCGCGCGACGAGGTGAGTTGGTATCGCCTGCTGCTCTTGTTGCCGGGGATCGGCGAGACCACCGCGCGACGCGCCATAGACGCGATGCTCGCCTCGGCATGGGCGCCCGAGGCGTTCGCGCGGTTCGACGCGCCGCCGCGTGCCCGCGAGGCCCATCGTTCGCTCGCTGAGCTGCTGCACGCGCTGCGCCAGGATCCCGCCGACGGCGAGGGCACCGCGTCGCGCGACATCGCGCGCGTGCGCATGCTCTACGACGACATCCTCAAGGAGCGCTACGACCGCGTCGAGCCCCGCCTCGCCGATCTCGATCGCCTTCAGGCCATCGCCGACGGCTTCCCCTCGCGCGGCGACTTCCTCTCGGCCATCACGCTCGATCCGCCGGCGTCATCGACCGACCTCGGCTTCGGCGCCGAGAGCGAGGACGACGTGCTCGTGATCTCGACCGCGCACAGCGCGAAGGGCCGGGAGTGGGATGCGGTCTTCGTGATCTGGGCGGTCGACGGGTGGTTCCCGATGTCGCGCGCACTCGGCAGCGACGAGGAGATCGAGGAGGAGCGGCGCTTGATGTACGTCGCGATGACCCGCGCGCGCGACCATCTCGCGGTCGTGCATCCGTTCAACGTGTACGAGACGCGGCGCGGGGCGAACTACAACCTCGCGCAGCTGAGCCGATTCATCGATCGCGGGGTGGTGCGGGCGTTCCAGCAGGTCGTGCTCGAGAATGCGCCGGAGGAGGCGCCAGTGGAGCAGACGAAGATCGAGCAGAGTGTGGATGTGCGGGCGATGCTGTTATCGCGGTTCAAGCCCGGGTCTTGATCCCCGAATAGCTTTCACCACAGGGGCCACAGGGCGAAAGCGATGCCCCTGTGATCCCTGTGGCCCTGTGGTGATCAGTCCCCGCCGCCCCGCATCCCCTCTCGATGCTCGCGTATGATCCTCCGCACCGCCCTCTCCAGATCCGCCCCCTCCTCCGCATACACCCGCTCGAACGCCTCGAGGTCGGTCAGGTAAATCCGCCGCGCCATGAGTGCCGCGTTGTCGAGTCGCACGCGCTCCGCGTACGTCCGCGGGATCGTCAGCAGCCGCGGCGCGATCGAATCCACGAGGTGCCGCCGCGCCGCGGTGTAGATCGAGTCGCGCAGCGTGATCCTCCGGTCACGCAACGAATCGCCCGGGTGCGAGCGGAACGTCGAATCGACCGTGCGGAAGAGCTCCGCCCAATAGGCGCCAAGCAGCCGCTCGTCGGACCAGCGGTTCACCGACTCGAGCGCCTTCGCCGTGTCCCCCAGCGCGAGGAAGAACCGCTCCGCCCCGCGCGCCCCGACGAAGTTCGCGAAGCTCTCGTTGAACACCGCCTCGCCTTTCGCGAAGTACCGATTGTGCGTGAGCTCGTGGATCACGGTGTTCACGAGGTCCACCGAGTCCGCGCGCAGCGTCGTCGAGAGCAACGGGTCGTTGAACCAGCCCAGCGTGCTGAACGCCGGAGCCGGCCGCAGATAGGTGTCGTACCCATCGGCCGCGAGGTCGCGTTCCGCGCGCTGCGCCTGCTCGGTGTCGAAGTAGCCCTTGTACGGCAGCCGCCCGACGATGGGAAACCACCAGGTCTTCGAGACGAGCGCGTCGCGCCGCGTCCCCGAGAGCACGAGCACGAGCGTGTCGCGGTCAAGCTGCGTGAACTGCGTGAACGCTTCCTTGGCCGGCAGGCCGAGCGAGTCCTCGGCGAAGCCCCTCGCGTCGAGCACGAGCCGGAGCTTCGCGCGCACCTCGGCGGGGACGCGTTCGTCCCGCACGAGGCGCGCGATCGGCTGACGCGCACTGAGGATGCGCGCCTCCTCCCACGCCGCGCGCGCGATGTACCGCCCCAGCGGCGTCACGACGACAAGCAACGCCGCGCCGCCGAGCAGCCCGAGCAGCAGCATGCCGATCCCGCCCCACCGTCGCCGCGATCGCCCGCTACGCACCGAAGTCAAGCGCCCATGCCCCCGATTCCGCATCAGTTGAAGATGCATCGCTCCCCGCCGGACGCTATCCTTCACGGTCCATGTCCTTCGTCCACCTCCACTGCCACTCCGAGTACTCGCTCCTCGATGGGGCGAACCGGATCGACGACCTGATCCGCCGGGCCCAGGAGTTCGAACAGCCCGCGCTCGCGATCACCGACCACGGCAACCTACACGCCTCCTGGGAATTCCAGGCGAAGGCGCTCAAGGCGGGGGTCAAGCCGATCATCGGCATGGAGGCGTACGTCGCGCCGGGCGACCGCCGCCAGAAGAGCCGCGCCGCGCAGGGCGAGAAGAACTACTTCCACCTCGTCCTGCTCGCGCGCGACCTCACCGGTTACCGGAACCTCGTCAAGCTCACGTCGCTCGCATACACCGAAGGCTTCTACGGGAAGCCGCGCGTCGACCGCGAGCTGCTCGCCCAGTACAACGAAGGGATCATCGTCTCGAGCGCGTGCATGGCGGGCGAGGTCGCGCAGCACCTCCTCGCCGACCGCTATGACGAGGCGAAGGCCGCCGCCGAGTGGTACGCGGACGTCTTCCGCGACCGGTACTACCTCGAGGTCCAGGCGCACGAGGCCGGCGAGCAGCGCAAGCTGAATGACCTCGTCTTCACGCTCGCGAAGGACCTCTCGCTCCCCGTCGTCGCGACAAACGACGCGCACTTCCTGAAGGCCGACGACCACGCGGCGCATGACGTGCTGCTCTGCATCGGCCTCAAGAAGGACCGCCTCGACGCCGACCGCATGCGCTACGACCGCGGCCTCTACT
>CAYSAR010000105.1:0-7728 GCA_964428985.1 uncultured Gemmatimonadaceae bacterium
CGCGTCGCGGCGGTACCCGCCCGAGTCGTTCGCCGCCGCCGCGCGGGAGCTCTTCGCGCGCACGGGCTGTCGCATCCTCGCGACCGGCGACGCGCGCGAGGCCGCGCTCTGCCGCCAGGCGATCGAGGGCGTCCCCCGCGCGCGCTCCCTCGCCGGCGAGCTCACGCTCGAGGAGCTCGCGGCCCTCATCGACGCCGCGCCCCTGCTCATCACGAACAACACCGGCCCCGCGCACATCGCCGCGGCGGTCGGCACGCCGGTCGTCGATCTCTACGCATTGACGAACCCGCAACACACGCCGTGGAAGGTGCGGAGTCGCGTGCTGAGCCACGACGTGCCGTGCAAGTGGTGCTATCGCAGCATCTGTCCGCAGGGGCACCACGACTGCCTCGTCCGCATCGCGCCGCGTGAGGTCGCCGATGCGGCGGCGGAGCTCCTCGGCGCGCGCAGCCACCGGCCGCTCCCCGCCTATACGGAGGTGTCCGCGTGACCTACACGCTCGGCATCAATGCAGCGTTCCACGATCCCGCCGCCTGCCTCGTCCGCGACGGCGAAGTGATTGCCGCCGCCGAGGAGGAGCGCTTCACGCGCATCAAGCATGGCAAGCGCGCCGTGCCGTTCTCGACGTGGGAGCTGCCGTTCCACGCGATCGACCACTGCCTGCGCACCGCCGGCATCGCGCTGCCGGACGTCGAGCACGTCGCGTACTCATTCGAGCCGCGGCAGCTGCTCGGCGAGCGCATCGCGCAACCGACGATCGAGATCCCGCTCTCGCGGCGCGCGCATGTGGGGAACGGGAACGGCGCCGGTCCGACGGGGCAGGGCTACGGCAAGGGCGAGGCCGGAGGCGCGGTGGCGGCCGGAGCATCAGGGGGCGCCGCGACCTACCACGGCGATGGCGTCTCGAGCTGGGACTCCCTTTTCCTCTCGTCGATCGTCAACGCGCCCGACCAACTCGTCGATGGCGCGCCGCATCATCTCGCGCGCCGCTTCAAGGGCGCGAAGCCCGGCGAGACGTTCCGATGGCATTTCGTCGATCACCATCTCGCCCACGCGGCGAGTGCGTTCCTCGCGTCGCCGTTCGACGAGGCGGCGGTGCTCTGCCTCGATGGCCGCGGGGAGCGCGCGACGACGAGCTATTGGCGCGGCGCGGGCCCGTCACTGGAGCTGCTCCGCACCGTCGGCATGCCCCACTCGCTCGGTCTGCTCTACGAGGACGTCACGCGCTACCTCGGCTTCCTGCGCTCGAGCGATGAGTACAAGGTCATGGCGCTCGCGTCGTACGGTGAGCCACGCCATGCCGACGCGTTCCGCGACCTCGTTCGGCTCGGGGATGGCGGCACATACGAGATCGCCGATCGCGCGCTGGAGGAGATCTTCGGGCCGGCCCGCGAGCGCGAGGGGCCGTTCGAGCCGCGCCACTTCGACCTCGCGCGGTCGCTCCAGCTCGTCACCGAAGAATCGGTGCTGCGCATGGTGGGATGGCTGCAGCAGGAGACGGGCGAACGTCGACTCTGCCTCGCGGGAGGCGTGGCGCTCAATTGCGTGCTCAACGCGCGGATACGTGACGCGGGTCACTTCGACGATGTCTGGGTGCAACCTGCGGCCGGGGATGCCGGCACCGCCCTTGGCGCGGCGCTCCACATCGACCACACGCAGCGGCAGGGAACGGCGCGCCGATATCGCATGGATCATGCGTACCTCGGCCCACGCTACACGGACGCCGAAGTCGAGGAGTTCCTGCGCTGGGCCAAGTTGCCGTTCCGTCGCCTCACCGAAGTCGCCGACACGACCGCCGAGCTGCTCGTGCAGGACAAGGTCATCGGCTGGTTCCAGGGCGCGATGGAGTTCGGCCCGCGCGCGCTCGGTGCGCGCTCGATCCTCGCTTCGCCGCTCAAGGCCGAGATGCAGGCGCGGCTCAATGACATCAAGGACCGCGAGGACTTCCGGCCCGTCGCGCCGGTCGTGCTGGAAGAGGAGGCCGCCGAATGGTTCGTCGGCGCGGGCGTCTCGCCATTCATGCTCTTCGTGCACGATGTCCGCCCCGAGAAGGCCGATCGCATCCCGGCGGTGCGGCACGTCGACGGCACGGCGCGCATCCAGACCGTGCGCCGCGAGCAGAACCCGCCGTACTACGAACTGCTCAAGGCGTTCGAGCGCCGCACCGGCGTGCCGGTGCTCATCAACACGTCGTTCAACACGCGCGGTGAGCCGATCGTGTGCTCGCCGCGCGATGCGGTCGAGAGCTTCTGGACTTCGCCGCTCGATGCGCTCGTGATCGGGTCGTACCTGCTCGAGAAGCCCTCGATGGTGCAGGGCACATGAAGGCCTCGGTCGTCGTGCCCACGCACCGTCGCGGTGAGCTGCTCGATCGGCTGCTCGGCGCACTCACGGACCAGACGCTCCCGGCGTCCGAGTACGAGGTCATCGTCGTCGACGACGCGCGTGAGGCGGCGACGCGCATGCGCGTCGAGCGATGGAACGGGCACGATGGCGTGCGCGTGCGGTACCTGACGACGCATCCGGAGGTCACCGGCCCCGCCGCCGCCCGCAACGTCGGCTGGCGCAACGCGACCACGCCGGTGATCGCGTTCACCGACGATGACACGATCCCCGCGCCGAACTGGCTGCGTGCCGGCCTTGAGGCGATGATGCCGGGCGTGGACGCGGTGCACGGGCGTGTGCGCGTCCCGGTCGCCGATCCTCCGACCGACTACGAGAAGGACATCGCGCGGCTCGCCAGTGCCGGGTTCGTGACCGCGAACTGCTTCTGCCGACGCGACGCGCTGCGGACGATACGAGGGTTCGACGAACGTTTCCGCGCGGCCTGGCGCGAGGACAGCGACCTCTACTTCCGGCTGCTCGATGCGGGCTGCGCGGTCGTCTACGACCCGACGGTCATCGTCGATCATCCGGTGCGTGCCGCTCGCTGGGGCGAGGCACTGCGGGCCGAGCGCAAGCATCGGTATGACGCGCTCCTCAAGAAGCTGCATCCTCGGCGCTTCGACGAGCACATCGGGCGTGAGGCTCCGGCCGAGTACTACGCGGGCGTCGCCGCGGCGGCGGTCGCGATGGTCGGTGTGGCGACGCGATCCCGCACCATCGCGACCCTCGGGGCGGTCGCGTGGGCGTTCGCGACCGGTCGCATCATCCGTCGTCGCCTCACGGGCACGAGCCGTCGACCATCACACGTGGCCGAGGTCGTCGCGACGAGCGCGGCGATCCCGTTCCTCTCGCTCTATTGGCGGGCGCGGGGAGCGGTGGAGTTCAGAACCGCGTTCCTCTAGACCTCCGGGCCAAGCGCGTCGAGGAAGAGTTGGCGCACGTCCAGCACGAGCGGCTCGGTCGCACCGGAGGGATGCCAGCGAAGCGAGTGCTCGGCGACTGCGTCGGGTTCGTCCGGCCGCACGACGCGGATCACGCGACGGTCAGGATCGACGATCCAATACTCCGCCACGCCCGCGTCGAGGTAGAGCGACCGCTTCGGCACGAGGTCCCGTCGCTTCGTGAACGGCGAAAGCACTTCGACGACGAGGAAGGGCACTGGCGCCTGCTCCCACCGTGGCGCGGGCACGATCGAAGGCCGCACCATGAGATCCGGTTCGACCTGGCTGCCCTCGAAGGTCACGATCGAGTGCGGCTGATGGACATCGCCGATTCCCTGGGCTGAGACGTATCCCACGAGGATACGGTTCAGCACCACGATCACCTGCTGGTGGTCCGACGACGGCGGGGGCGTCACGAACAATTCCCCGCGCACGACCTCGTAGCTGTTTCCGTCGTCCGGCAGGCGGTCGAGGTCGTCGCGCGTCCACACGCGAGTCTGCTGTGCCATGAGCATGGTCCGGATGCCTCCATGGGTCGCGCCGTGTCGAGCATGCGCGAGCATACGGCCGCCTCAGGAGTGGTTGGTCATCCTTCGAGCCCGCGCCGGATCACGGGCGCTCGCGTAGCCGAGCATACGCTCGGCTACGCGGCCGAGTCAATAGCTGGGAATCGTCAGTCGATGGATCTCGACGAACTCGACGTCATCATTATCACGCACGACAGCGATCACGTGTCCGCCGGAGATGGAACGAACGTCGAGGTGCGCCGGCAGGGAGACGCGTCGCACGAGGCGTCCGTCGCCGTCGAGTAGGTCCCACGCGCGGTGCGTCGCGCCGCGGTCCTGCGGACGAGCGAGCCAGAGGGAACCGCGATCGTCGGCAAGGATCGCACTGAAGACCGGCATCGTGCGGCGCGCGGGGGCGCCGGAGAAGCGATCGCGAACGAGCGCCCGCCGATTCGGTGGCACCGACGCGGCGACGCTGTCGCGCGAAATGGAGCGCATCGCGAACCTCCCGTCAGAACGACCTGCCGCCTGCCACCTGCCCTCTGCCACCTGAAAGTTCTATCCCTCGCCCCGCACCTGCCGATCCGTACTCGTCCTCAACCGATCGTACGCCTCCTCCGGCGCCCCCGGCTTCACGCGCACGCTCTTCGCCGGGATCCCCACGTTCACGTGATACGGCCGCACGTCCTTCGTCGCGACCGCGACCGCACCAACCATGCCGTTCGTGCCAACGTGCACGCCGGCGAGCACCGTCGCGTGGTACGTCACGCGCACGCCGTCCTCGAGCACGGTCGTCGCGTTCGTCACGTCGACCTGCTCGACGATGCTGTGTGTGTGCGAGTAGACGTTCGCGTAGTCGCTGATCGACACCTTGTTGCCGAGCCGGATGCCCCCGCGGTCATCGAGCAGCACATGCCGATGGATCACGACGTCGTCGCCGACGTCCATGTTGTAGCCGAACGAGAACTCGACGTGCTGGAAGCACTTGAAGTTCTTCCCGACGCGCTTGAAGATGTGCGGCGCGAGCAGCCGCCGGAGCCGCACGCCGAGGTCGACATTCTGTCCGCCGATCGGCAGCCGGTCGAACGAATACCAGAGCCAGAGCAGGGGCTTCACGCGCTGGAAGCGCGCCTGATCGCAGTCACCGTAGTACTCGGGCTCGAGCGTGATGTTGCGTGGATCGAGCGCCGCGAGCGCCAGTCGCGTGCCGAGTGGCAGTTTCTCGTCGGCGATGCCCTCGCCCCACTTACCGCCGGCGAAGCCCGGGAACGCGAGCTCCACCAAGGTCTCACGGCAGAGGTCGTTGCGGTCGACGCTATTGTCCTCAAGTTGCTCGGCCAGGCGGCCGAGCCAGGCGTCGGACACCGACTCGATCGGGCGAGGCGGCAGCTTCGCGAGTGGGATTCTTGGCATGACCCCAAGATAGTGATTCGATGCGGAGCCGGGGGTGGGTGCGGAGTACCGGGGGGACATGGGAATGCCGGGTGCGGGAAGACGATGCGCGGCGTAGAGAACCAAAGAGGAATGCGGAGCCGTGGGGGACGTCCCAAACGACTCCGCATTCCGTAACGGTTTCCCTACCTGCGCATCATCCTTCCGTACCCGGCATTCCTGCCTCCCCCCGGTACTCCGCACCGGGGTCAGCCTTCCCCTCATCCCGCATCACTGGCGACAAGCGACGTAATGGCCTCCGCAAGCTCGTCGCGCCCCTCCCCCGTGACCGCACTGAACGGAATGACTTGCTCTTCATCCAGCACCAACGCCGCCGCGATCTCGCGCACCCGCTCGGCCCCCGCCGCCCGCGACAGCTTGTCGACCTTCGTCACGCACACGATCGTCGGCACGCCGACATCGGCGAGGAGATCGAACATCAACCGATCATCGTCCGACGGTTCGCGGCGCACGTCGAGCAACTGCACGACGCCGCGCAGCACCGGCGACTTCCGCAGGTATCCCTCGATCAGCGGTCGCCACTCGGCCTGCCGTTCCTTGGAGATGCGCGCGTAGCCGTAGCCCGGCAGGTCGGCGAGGACGAACGCCTTGTTGACCGCGAAGAAGTTGATCTCGCGCGTGCGGCCCGGCGTCTTCGACACGCGCGCGAACGCCTTGCGGCGCACGAGCGCGTTCAAGAGGGATGACTTGCCGACGTTGCTGCGTCCCGAGAACGCGATCTCCGGGAGCGTGTTAGTCGGGCGCCAGCCGTCCGCCGTCGCCATCGGTCCCAGGAACTCGAGGGACCGGATGACGAGGGGGTCCTCCGCGGTCACGCCTCCTTCTTCTGGCGCTTCGCCGCGATCTCGAGGAGCGGCGGCTGCTTCTGCGTGACGGTCGCCTCGGTCACGCGGACCTCGATGACGTCATCGCGGCTCGGCAGCTCGAACATCGTGTCGAGCAGGATCTCCTCGAGGATCGCGCGGAGGCCGCGCGCCCCGGTGCCGCGCTGGATCGCCTTGCGCGCGACCGCGCGCAGCGCCGACTCCTCGAACGTGACCTGCACGTCCTCGAGCTCGAAGAGCTTCTTGTACTGCTTCGTCAGCGCGTTCTTCGGCTCCTTGAGGATCTGCACGAGCGCGTCCTCGTCGAGCCCCTCGAGCGGCACCGTCACCGGGAGGCGGCCGACGAGTTCGGGGATGAGCCCGTAGCGGAGCAGGTCCTCGGGCTCGACGTCGCCGAAGATGTTCGTCGTCTTCGCGCCCTCGCCCTTCGCGCCCGACTCCTCCGGCACGAAGCCGATCTGCCGCTTGCCCAGCCGGGCCTCGATGATCTTCTCGAGCCCGTCGAACGCGCCGCCGCAGATGAACAGGATGTCCTTCGTGTTGATCTGGATGTATTCCTGCTGCGGGTGCTTGCGGCCCCCCTGCGGCGGGACCGAGGCGACGGTGCCCTCGAGGATCTTGAGCAGCGCCTGCTGCACGCCCTCGCCCGACACGTCGCGCGTGATGCTCGGGTTCTCGCTCTTGCGCGCGATCTTGTCGATCTCGTCGATGTAGACGATGCCGCGCTCGCACTCGGCGACGTTGAAGTCGCCCGCCTGGAGCAGCCGCACGAGGATGTTCTCGACGTCCTCGCCGACGTAGCCGGCCTCGGTCAGCGTGGTCGCATCGGCGATCGTGAACGGCACGTCGAGGATGCGGGCGAGCGTCTGCGCGAGCAACGTCTTGCCGACGCCGGTCGGGCCGAGCAGGAGGATGTTCGACTTGTCGAGCTCGACCTCGCCCTCGCGGCGGGCGCCCGAGTTGATGCGCTTGAAGTGGTTGTAGACGGCGACCGAGAGCGCCTTCTTCGCGCCCTCCTGGCCGATCACGTACTGGTCGAGGACGTCCTTGATCTCCTGCGGGGCCGGGACCTGGGTGACGGTCTCGGCGACTTCGCGCTCTTCGTCCTCGGCGAGGATCTCGTTGCAGAGCGCGATGCACTCATTGCAGATGTAGACGGACGGGCCGGAGATGAACTTCCGGACGGCGTCCTTCGACTTGCCGCAGAATGAGCAACGCAGGTGACGATCGTGGGACATCAGCGCTCGCGGTTCTTCCAGCCGGTTCGAGAGGTGTTACGAGGACCTACCGGGCCTCCGTATCGTACCCGGGAGTATCGGCACGGGCGGCGACTTCCCATCGACTACCCCGGGCTCGGGCTGGTAACGCCGGATGCTGCCGGCCACCGCATGAGTAACGCTCGGGGCGGGGAAGGGTCAAGGAAAAAAGGCTCGGGGCGCTCGTGAAAAAATTCACAAGCGCCCCCTCCGGCCATTACTTCGCCGTCAGCGACGCCGACGCATCGATCTCCGTCCGGCTCTCCACCACCGTGTCGATGATCCCGTACGCCTTCGCCTCCTCGGCGCTCATGAATCGGTCACGGTCCACGTCGCGCTCGATCTGCTCCAGCGGACGGCCCGT
>CAYSAR010000106.1:0-1893 GCA_964428985.1 uncultured Gemmatimonadaceae bacterium
AGGTCGATGAGCGAGTTGAGCGCGCCGCCCGGCGGAACGATGACCTCGATCTCATGCACCGCCGTCGGGGCCATGCGGTCGGCGAAGCCCGCCTGGAACGCGAACGCCTCTTCCACGACGGCGCCGGTGATCCAAAGGCCGAACGCGCTCGCGGCGGCGTAGCCGACGACAAGCTTCGCACCCGGCTCGACCTCGCCGCTCTCGCCCCCCGTCACCGACGTGACGGCGATCTCGGGCAGCTCGGCGCCCCCGGCGGGGATGCCCGGGCCGCAGGTGAACCTCAGCGACGATGACCGCGAGACCGGCTCGCCGCTCACGCGATAGCGGAAGTGCATCTCCGCCTCGAACGGCGCGCGGCCGGAGAAGTCCCACGCCGCCTCCGACGCGGCGTCATCGCCGACGATCGTCCCCTTCTTCCACGAGGCGCGAACGGCGCTGCCTCCCATGCGCATCGAGTCGATCGGCTGGACGCGCGTCGCGCCGGCGAACCAGTAGAAGGTCGCGCCCTCCCAAGTCGCCTCTCCGGTCCCGGTCGCGACCGCCGTGATGTCGACGCCGCATTGGATCGCCGGTCCATCCTGGAGCTCGAACGTGACCGCCGGGTGGAGTTGCTTGACCGCGAGCGCGAGCTCGAACGGGCGCGGTTCGGGCGGCGTCGACGAGTCGCCGCAGGCGACGAGCGTCGCGAGTGTGATGAGCGCGGTGACGCGTGCCGCGGTGGCGCGGCTCGCGGGTCCGAGACGCACCGGCAGAATGCGGGACCGCCAGGAGGACGCCGTCGTGCCGATGGGAGTTCCGTCCGTTAGGGAGGAGCGTCCGGTCGCTCGCCGGTCACTCGCCTATTCTACCCCGGCCGCCGCCGGCCGTCACACGTCGATCGGCCCGAACGCCTTCGAATGGCCGCGGAGCCACCGCAGAAGCGGGAAGACCGCGACCGAACCGACGAGCGCGGCGATGACGTCGAAGAACCCATCCCAGAAGAACACGTCCCGCAGGTGCGCGGGATCGGGCGCGACGGACTCCTGGATCCCTTCGATCCCTTCCCACACCATCGCGACGACGAACGAGATGAGCACCGCGCCCGCTTGGGGTTTCCCGGAGAGCCCGCGGCGCGCCCGGAACCAGAGCAGGAACCAGTACGCGAGCGCCGTGACGGCCAGCCCGGAGAGGAAGTGTCCTGGCAGGTCGACGATCGGGGCGGTCCGGTAGAGGTCCCAGGTCCGCACCAGCGTCTCCCAGGAGAGGAAGACGATCGCGCCGAGGAGGCCGGCGATGAGCAGGCGCGACCGGATATTGGGGGCCCGGCGCTCAGGGGCAGTGGTCATGTGCATCTGAACGATACACCAACCGGCGCTGATGGCCGCCCGGGAACCGCTGAACCCCTTGTGAGTCGCTGCGGACGGGGCGATTATCGAAGCCCCCTTGGGCACTCCGGAGTGCCCCGCCGGAGGTTGGTCGTGGTCCCACCCCAGGACAACCGCGGGCGCGTGTCGTCGACACGCGCATCCGCGTCGCGTCGCCTCAGATGGCGGGCGACGCGCGTCGTCGCGTCCAGTGTCCTGGCCGCCACGACGCTGCTCCTGGCCACGTGCAAGCTCGACGAGCTCACGAGCCCCGGGGACATCGGGCGCATCGTCGTCACGGGATTGCAACAACTCGACTCGGCACGCGTCGGGAGCACGGCGCGGAGAATCCGCTCCGCCTCGCTGACACTCGAGGGCGGGACCGTGAGTCTCGGTTTCACCGCGAGCGTTCAGGGTGCGAGCGGCTGGCTCAAGCTCGATGCGACGCGCGGCACGGCGCCCGGTTCCTTCTCCTTCGCGCTCGACCCCGTCGGCGTCGGGCTCGGCGAGCACAAGGACACCATCGTCTTCACGAGCGATGCGCCCGATG
>CAYSAR010000106.1:1903-7687 GCA_964428985.1 uncultured Gemmatimonadaceae bacterium
CGGCCTCGAGCCCCTATTTCCTCGTCTATCAAGCGGCGCAGGTGAAGCTCGGCGTCACGTTCCGCGTCATCGGGTGCCGCATCGACGACCTCGCGGCACTGCCCGCACAGGTGAGCGGGTCGTTGAACACCGAGGACTGCGAGTCGCCGCGCGTGGCGGGGCGGTTCGCGCGCTTCTATCGGTTCGCGGGTACGGACGCGGACTCGCTGACGATCCAACTTTCGTCGCCCTCGCTCGCGACGAGTCTCAGCGTGAAGCCCGACGTCGAGGGGGCCGACGCCCTCGCGTCGACCGACGCCTGCGCGATCGGCGGCGAGGAGGGCGATGCCTGCCTCCGGTACCTGCAGCCGCCGGCCGACGGAGCCTATCTCATTGAAGTGACGACCGTCGCGTCGCGCGCGACGGGTGACTACCAGCTCCAGGTCCATCGGCCACGGCCGCCGGACGCGCCCTCGTCGCTCGTGCAGTCGAGCGCCGGCTCGACGCCGCTGCTCATCGCAACCGGTGGGAGCGTCAGCGAACCGCGCGTCCTGCTCGGTGCGACCGTGAGCGACGCCGATCTCGACGCGCTCACGCTCGAGGTCGAACTTCGCCCGACGAGCGAGCCGTTCACCGGTGTCGCGACGGCCACGAGCGCGCCGGGCGCCGGTCCCGCCCTCACCGTGGAGCAGACCGGCCTCGGCGACGACGTCGCGTACCACTGGCGGGCACGCGCCGTCGACGCGACGGGGCGGGCGAGCGATTGGGTCGAGTACGGCGCGAACGGGAGCGCCGAGACCGACTTCACGGTGTCCGTCGCCGAGACGCCGGCGACGCCGACGGCGCTGGAGCAGCGGCGCGTCGGCGGCGATGCGCTCGCGACCGGCGCGACGCTCGATGCCGACGAGATCGAACTGCGCGCGCTCGTCACCGATCCCGATCCAGGCGACCAGCTCCGCCTCGAGGCCGAGGTCGTCCCGGCGGGTTCGCCGTTCAACGGCACGGCTACCGTGACCGGCGCATTCGTCGCGACGGGGAACATCGCGAGCGTCGTCGTCGGCGGGCTCGATGACGATGTCGGCTACCGGTGGCGCGTGCGCGCGGTCGACCAGGCGGGCCGCGCGGGACCCTGGGTGACGTTCGGCGCCGGCGCGACGGCTGACTTCCGCGTCGCGCTGCCGCCGGAGCAGCTCGCGTTCGTCGTCGCACCGGGCGCGACCGCCGCCGGCGCCGCGATCGCGCCGGGCGTGCGCGTCGCGGCGCAGGATGCGGGCGGGTCGACGCGCACGAGCTTCGAGGGCTCGATCACGATCGCGCTCGCGCCGGGTGGCGCGGGCGGCACGCTCTCGGGCACGCTCTCCGCGACGGCCGTCGATGGCGTCGCGCTCTTCGACGACCTGCGCATCGACGTCGCCGGCGACTACGCGCTCGTCGCGAGCGCGACCGGCCTCGAGGTGACGAGCGCGACGTTCGCGGTCGGTGCCGGGAGTGGCGCGTCGCTCGCGTTCAGCGACGCGCCGCACGACGGCGTCGCCGGGGTCGCGCTCTCGCCGGCGCCGACGGTCCGCATCAACGACGCGCTCGGCAACCACGATCTGTCGTTCGCCGGCGACGTCACGTTGACGCTCGGTGCGAATCCCGCCGGCGGCGTGCTGAGCGGGACGACGACCGTCGCGGCAAGCGGTGGCATCGCGACGTTCGGCGACGTGCGCATCGATCGCGCGGGCACCGGCTACACGCTCATCGCGTCGAGCGCGTCGCTCGCGCTCGCCGAGACCGGGCCGATCACGGTCGTGGCGGGGAGCGCCGCACAGCTCGCGTTCGTGCTCGCGCCGGCGGCGACCGCGTCGAGTGGCGCCGCGCTCGCGGTGCAGCCGGCGGTGCGCCTCCTCGACGCGTTCGGCAACGGGGTCGCCGAGGCCGGACGTGTCGTCAGCGCGACGATCGCGAGCGGGCCGGCCGGCGCGACGCTCGCGAACGCGACCGCCCCGACCGATGCGCAGGGCGTCGCGGCGTTCGACGGCCTCACGATCACCGGGGAGAGCGGGAGTTACGTGCTCGCGTTCGGTGCGGCCGGGCTCACGTCGGTCTCGGCGGAGCCGATCACGCTCGGTGCGGGCTCGGCCAGCGCGCTCGCGCTCATCGCCGCGCCGTCGGCGACGGCGCGCAACGGCGAAGCGTTCGCGGCGCAGCCCGCCGTGCGGCTCCGCGACGCGTCGGGCAACGACGTCGCGCAAGCGGGCGTCGCCGTCACCGCGAGCATCGCGACCGGCGGCGGGACGCTCGGTGGCACGACGACGGTCCTCACGAACGTGGATGGCATCGCCGCGTTCACCGAACTCTCGATCACGGGGACCGTCGGCGCGCGAACGCTCGACTTCGAAGCCGACGGCCTGTCGTCGTTGACGACCGGGAGCATCAACGTCACCGCTGGGGAGGCGACGACGATCGCGCGCGCGTCGGTCGAGGACCAGTCGGCGCCGGTCGGGACCGCCGTCGGCGTCGATCCCGCCGTCCTCGTGACCGACCAGAGCGGCAATCCCGTGGGCGGCGTCAACGTCACGTTCGCCGTCACGGTGGGCGGCGGCTCGATCGTCCCGACGACGCCGGTCGCGACCGACGCGAACGGCATCGCGCGGATCGAGTCCTGGACGCTCGGCACCACGGCCGGCGCGAACGCGCTGACGGCGACGGTCGATGGGCTCGACGGCAGCCCGGTCACGTTCACCGCGACCGGCACCGCCGGCACGGCGACGGCGATCCTCATCGCCGGCGGCGACAACCTGACCGGTCCGGTCGGGACGACGCTCGGCACGACGCACGATGTCCGCGTCGTCGATGCGAACGGCAACCCGGTCGCCGGCATCACCGTCGCGTGGACGGCAACCGGGGGTGGCTTGGTCACCCCCCCGCTCAGCGTCACCGACGCCGACGGCATCGCCTCGACGACGCGCATGCTCGGCGATGACGCCGGCCCGCAAGGGACGACGGCGACGGCGACGATCGGCGGGGCGCCGGCGGTCGTCACGTTCGCCATCACCGCGACCGTCGGTGGCGCGGCGGAGATGGCGCTCGTCTCGGGCGACGCGCAGGCCGCGGTCGTCGCGACGGCGCTCCCCGATCCGCTCGTCGTCGTCGTGCGCGACGAGCATGGCAACCCGGTGCCGGGCGTGCTCGTCACCTGGAGCGTCATCCATGGCAGCGGCACCGTCGGGCCGACGACGTCCCTCACCGACGACGACGGCCTCGCGTCGACGACGTGGACGCTCGGTCCCTTCACGACCCCGACCGACAGCACGCAGCTCGCGCGCGCGACCGCCGTCGGCGCGCCGGTGAACTTCGTCGCGACGTCGCGGCCGGGTCCGGTCGATCCGGCGCAGGTCCTTGTCGTCGCGCAGCCGACGAGCGCCGGGGCGTCGCGCACCGCGCCGGTCACGATCACCGTGACTGCGCGCGACGAGCACGGCAACCTCGTCCCGAACCAGGGCGTCGTGCTCGCGGCGACCGGTACCGGCAACACGATTGTGCAGCCGGCGGCCGTCACGAACGCGTCGGGCATCGCGACCGGCGCGTTCGGCAGCACGACGACGGGCGCGCACACCGTCTCGGCGACCGTCGCCGGCCTCGCCGCCCCGCAGCAGCCGGTCGTGACGATCGTCCCCGCGCCCGCCGCACGCCTCGCGTTTGTCTCGCCGCCGACCGACGCGATCGCCGGTGCCGCGATCGCGCCGGCGGTCACGATCGAGCTCCTCGACTCGCTCGGCAACCGCGCCACCTCATCGGCGGCGAACGTGACCGTCTCGCTCGCGACGAACCCCGGCGCGACGACGCTCGGCGGCACGCTCACGCGCGCGACCGTCGCCGGCGTCGCGACGTTCCCCGACCTCTCGATCCCGCGCGCCGCGACCGGCTATCAGCTTGGCGCGACGAGCGGTGCGCTGACCGGCGTCGTGAGCGGCGCGTTCGACATCGGCGTCGGCGCCGTCTCGGCCGCACGCTCGAGCGTCGTGCTCGAGCAAGGCGCCCTCGCGGCCGGCGTCCCGACGAGCGTCACGGTGACGGCGCGCGACGCGAACGACAATCCCATCGAAGGGGTCGCCGTCGTGCTCGATGCGACCGGCGATGGCATCGAGCTCACACAGCCCCTCGGCGTCACCGACGCGAGCGGAGTCGCGACCGGCGCGGTGCGCGCGACCGTGGTCGGCGCGAAGAGCATCGGCGCGACGATCGGCGGCACGGCGGTCACGGCACGCGCCTCGCTCGCCGTCTCGCCGGCGGCCGTCTCGGCGACGACGTCGACGATCGTCGCCGCCCCGACCGCGATCGGCGCCGACGGCGGCAGCTCGACGATCACCGTCACCGCGCGCGACGAGTTCTCGAACGTCGTGCCGGGAGCGGACGTCGTGCTCGCCGCGACGGGTACGGCGAACACGCTCGTCCAGCCGGGGGGCCCCACGAACGCGCTCGGCGTCGCGACCGGCACGCTGAGTTCGACGCGCGCCGAGCAGAAGGTCGTGTCGGCCACGGTGAATGACGTCGAGCTCGCGACGACCGCGATCGTCACCGTCGGCGTCGGCGCGATCTCGGCGGCGCAGTCGAGCGTCGTGAGCGATGCGGCATCGCTGACCGCTGGCGCCGGCACGGCGACGATCACCGTTACCGTGCGCGATGCGCAGGGGAACCCCGTCGTCGACGTGCCGGTGACGCTCGCGGTGGCCGGCGCGGGCGCGGTGCTCACGCAGCCGAGCGCGAACACCGATGCGAACGGCGTCACGACCGGCACGCTCACCGCGACCGGCAGCGGCCCGAAGGTCGTCACCGCGACCGCGAACGGTACGACGACGATCACGCAGACCGCGTCGATCACCGTCAACCCTGCGGCGGTGTCGGCCGACCAGTCGACGATCATCGCCGAACCGGCGAGCGTGCTGCCGGGCGGCGAGGTGATCATCACCGTCGTCGCGCGCGATGCGTTCGACAATGGGATCCCGAACGCGACCGTCGTGCTCGCGGTGTCGGCGCCAGGCGGGACGCTCGGCCAGCCGGCCGCGACCGACGAGACCGGCGCGACACAAGGCACGTTCTCGTCGACGTCGGCCGGCCAACGCACGATCTCCGCGACGATCGACGACGTCCCGATCACGCAGCAAGCGCAGGTGACGGTCAACGCCGGCGCGGTCGACGCGGCGACGTCGACGATCGTCGCCGACTCAACGACGCTCACCGCCGGCACGAACACGACGCTGCTCACCGTGACCGTGCGTGACGCCGAGGGGAACCCGATCCAAGAGGCGCCGGTTACGCTCGCGGTGGACGGCACGGGCAACACGCTCGTCCCGACGGAAGGCACCACCGATGCGAACGGCGTCGTGACGGCATCGCTTTCGTCGACGCGCGCCGAGGTGAAGACGGTGACGGCGACGGCGGGTGGCACGGCACTCGAGGTGCCGGCGACGGTAACGGTGCAGCCGGCAGCGCTCTCGGTAAGCGTCTCGACGGTGCAGCTCTCGACGCCGACGATCCAGGCCGACGGTGTCGCGCCATCGACAATCACGGTGACGGCGCTCGACGCGTTCTCGAACCCGATCCCCGGGCTCGACGTCACGCTCGCGGCGAGTGGCACCGGCCACACCCTCACGCAGCCCGGCGCGCAGACGAACGCGGCGGGCGTCGCGACGGGCTCGATCCGCTCGACCGCAGCGGGGCAGACGACGATCACCGCGACGATCGGCGGGGCGACGCTCACGCAGCAGCCGATCCTGACCGTCGACGCCGGCACCGTGAGCGACGCGACGTCGACGATCG
>CAYSAR010000107.1:0-2008 GCA_964428985.1 uncultured Gemmatimonadaceae bacterium
CCCGCGGCCGTCGTAACCACCCATCGCGCTCTTCACGATGCTCGGTCCGAGCGCCGCAACGGCGTCGGAGGCGGTCGCGGCGTGGCGCGCGATGCGGAACGGCCCGAGCGGGAAGCCGTGCGCGGCGAGCCATTCCTTCTGTCGTGCGCGTTCCTGCACGACGACGACAGGTTCGACGCCGGGGCGAAGTGGCGCGATGGCGGCGGCCGCTTCGAGCGAGGGGCGCGGGATCTGCTCGATCTCGAGCGTGACCACGGCGCACCCCCTCGCGAGTTCGGCGGCCGATGCGGCGTCGGCCCACTTCGCGGTGATCGTCGCGGACGAGATGACGCGCGCGGGACAATCGCGCTCGGGATCGAGCACGCGCACGTCATAGCCCATCGTGCGCGCGGCCATCGCGGTCATGCGACCGAGTTGGCCGCCGCCGAGGAAACCGATCGTCGCGCCCGGAAGGATCGGCATCGCGGGGGCGGCGTCGCTCGTGCGGTGCTCGTCCGTCGCCGCGTCGGTCTCGCGCGCGGCCCGCGCCGGCGCGGAGCCTCCCGCGCTCACGGGAGCGTGGCGCTACGGACGTCGGCGGCGCGGCTCGCGCGCCAGGCGCGCAGCTTCTCGCGCACCTCGGGCCGGTGGGTGCCGACGATCTCGGCCGCGAGGATCGCCGCGTTCGTCGCGCCGGGCTTGCCGATCGCGAGCGTGCCGACGGGGACGCCGGCGGGCATCTGGACGATCGAGAGGAGCGCGTCGGGTCCGTCCAGTGTAGTCACGGCCACGGGCACGCCGAGCCCAGGCACGAGCGTCTTCGCGGCGACCATGCCGGGGAGGTGCGCCGCGCCGCCGGCCGCCGCGATGATCACGAGAAGTCCCGAGCGTTCGGCCTGCTCGGCGTACTCGAACATGAGGTCGGGCGTGCGATGGGCGGAGACGACCTTGGCTTCGCAGGGGACACCGAGGTGGCCGAGGAGCTCGATCGCGGGCGCGAGGTGCTCGTAGTCGCTCTTGGAGCCCATGATGATGCCGACGAGCGGCGCGGCTTGCGCGGACATGCGGGAAATATGGCTCGCGCGCGGGGTTCTTCGCGACATGCGTGCGGATGCGGGTCTCCTGGCTTCCCTCGCTCGATCGGGCCGCGCCCGATGCATGTGTGATCGGCCCCCACGCGCGAAGAGGGCGCGCGAGCCCGCTCCGCGAACTTGCCACCCCTACTCCCCCGCGAGCTCGATGAGCTTTCGGACCGTGTTGAGATTGCGCCCGGTCCCCACGCCCGCGAACGGGATTCGCAGCTTCGACCTCCCCATGCCATCAGGGAAGTGGATGAACAGCTCCCGCCCATCGAGGTGAAGTCGCTCGCCGCCGGGGGCCTTCACGTCCTTGAGCGCGCCCTTCGGCGGCGGTTCATCGAGGAAGAGCACGAGCAGGCGCTTCGGGTCGTCGGTGCCGAAGGGATTCCGCTCGACGACCGATTCGAGTTCCTGCTTCGTGCGGAACACGGCGTGCCATGGCTTCCCGAGCCGCTTCGTGAGGAGGCGTTCGAGCGTCGCCTTTGCCTTCGCGGTGGTCAGGGGCGACGAGAAGACGAGATTCCCGCTCGCGATGTAGGTGCGGACGTCGCGGAAGCCCGCCGCCTCGCAAAGCTTGCGCAGCTCGGCCATCGGCAGCTTGCCGGTGCCGCCGACGTTGATCGCGCGGAGGAGGGCGATGTGCGTTGGCATGGGCGGCAAGAACATGGGGGAGCACGCCTGCCGGCGCACTCCCCCTTCCGTCGGATATCGGAGCTCCCGCGACAGGACTCGAACCTGTGACCCGGCGATTAACAGTCGCCTGCTCTACCAACTGAGCTACGCGGGAATAGACACGCAACCTAATGGGTCACGGGAGGGCATTTCAACCCTGCATTCCATGGTGCTGGAAGAGGGAGCAGGGAAGGTGCACCGCGACACGAGTCGCGGGGAATGGTGCTCGGTGCGGGGTGCGAGGGAGGATGCGTGTCCTCGCCCCCGGCACCAGGCAC
>CAYSAR010000107.1:2018-6765 GCA_964428985.1 uncultured Gemmatimonadaceae bacterium
TCCCCGCGACTCGCGTCGCCGGGCCTCTTCCGAGGTCTCGCCCCTCGAATCAACCCCGCATCCCGCATCGTAGTTTCTCCGCGTGACGATCAGCCAGCGTGCCTCCCTCACCATCGGCCTCGCCGCCCTCCGCGCGAATCCCATGCGGACGCTCCTGTCCACGCTCGGCGTCGTCATGGGCGTCGCGGCGATGGTGTCGGTGCTGTCGATGGGCGACGGCGTTGAGAAGTTCGCGCGGGAACAGATCGAGCGGACGACGGACTTGCTCGGGATCGTCGTCACGCCGACCACGACCCGCTCGATCGATGGCGTCAGCGTGCAGCGCGACGACATCGTGCGGTTCCGCGCCGCCGACGCGTTCGCGCTCGCTGACGCGCTCGAAGGGGAGGAGCTCGTCTCGCTCGTGACGAACGGGGCGACGCTCGGGCGCCTCGATCCCGCCGGAACGCCGCGCGGCATCGGGATCGTCGGGGGACTCGCATCGCTCGTGGATGACCCCGGTGCGACACTCCTCGCCGGGCGCGGCTTCACCGACGCCGACACCGCCGTCATCGTGCTCAACGAGGCCGGCGCGCGCGCCGTCGCGCTCGCGGCGGCTGGCGACAGCACGCGCATCGACCGCGCGGTCGGCCGACGCATCTCGCTCCAAGGGAACGCGCACGAGATCGTCGGCGTGATGCGGCAGCGCGAGGGCGAGGCCGGCCTCTCGATGGTTGGGCGACTCATGGGGCTGCCCGGACCCGGCGGGCTCGTGCCCGTCGACGACGCCGACCGCGCGCTGCCCGGTCGTCGGACGCCGCAGATGACGGTCGTCGCGCTGCGCATCGAGGACGTCGACTCCCTGCGTGTGGCGACCGAGCGGTGGCTTGAGGGTCGCTACGGCGCGACGTGGAAGGACCGCCTGCGCGTGCAGACGAACCAGGCGCGCGTCGCGCAGGTCGCGATGGGGATGTTCGTCTTCAAACTGTTGATGGGATCGATCACCGGCGTCTCGTTGCTCGTCGGCGGCATCGGGATCATGAACGTGCTGCTCGCCGCGGTGGCCGAACGCACGCGTGAGATCGGCATCCGCAAGGCGACGGGCGCGCGCGACCGCGATATCCTCGTGCAGTTCCTCTCCGAATCGGTCGCGATCACGAGCGTCGGCGCGGCAATCGGCGTCGCGTTCGGCTTCGCGATCGCGATCCTCACCGCGTGGATCATGCGGACCCAGGCGAGCGCGCCGGTGCACGCGGCGCTGACGCCGAGCACGATCCTCGTGGCGGCGGGGGCGTCGGTATTGATCGGGGTCAGCTTTGGGTTGTACCCGGCGCTTCGGGCCTCGCGACTCTCTCCGATTGACGCGATTCGCCACGAATGACTGATGCGGGGTGCGGGGTTGGACTCGAGATGCGATGACTGAGTCGAGAGGCGGGATTCGAGGAAGGATGCGGGACCTCGCCTCTCGACTCTCGACTCAGTCATCGCATCTCGAGTCCACCCCCGTATCCCGAATCAGTAGAAAGCTTCATCCTCCATCCGCCGCCTCCGCACCGCGACCGTCACCGCCGCCGCCGTCCCCACGGCCGCCAGCGCCAACGCGGCCCGCTTCATCTTCTTCCGCCGCGTCGTCGTGCCGTTCATCGCCTTGCGCGTCGCGTCGGCGGCGGCTTTCACGCCCTTGAGCGCGATGCCGGCGCGCGTCGCATAGACGCCGGCCGTCTTCGCCGCGCTCGCGGCCGTCTTGATCGCGCTCTTCTTCGCGCCGGCGGCCGCCTTCGTCGCCTTCCTCGTCGCCTTCCGCACCTGCTTGCGGGTGATCGTCTGCATCATCGCCTCGTACGTTGAGTCGGGTCAGGGCTTGCCGGGACGCGCGAGGAGTGGGGCGAGGAAGCGCGCGGTGTGCGACCCCTCAACGCGCGCGACCTGCTCGGGCGTTCCCATCGCGACGATGCGGCCGCCCCCCTCACCACCCTCGGGACCCAGGTCGACGATCCAGTCCGCGCGCTTGATCACGTCGAGGTTGTGCTCGATGAGCACCACCGTATGCCCCGCCTCCACGAGCCGGTCCAGCACGGCGCAGAGCACCTCGATGTCGCGCGCGTGGAGGCCGGTCGTCGGCTCGTCCATCACGTAGAGCTTCGTACCCCCCTGTCGCGCCGCGAGTGCCAGTTCGCGCGCGATCTTGAGACGCTGCGACTCGCCGCCGGACAACGTCGTCGCCGGCTGCCCAAGTCGCAGGTAGCCGAGCCCGACCTGCTGCACCTGCCAGAGCGCCTGCCCGAGCTTCTCCTCGCGCGGGAAGAAGCGGATCGCCTCGTCGATGGTCATCTCGAGGACGTCGGTGATGCGCTTCCCCTTGTACGTGACCTCGAGCACCTCGGGCTTGTACCGCGCGCCGCCGCAGGTCTCGCAGGGCACGAACACGTCGGCCATGAAGACCATCTCGACCTCCAGCGCGCCCGCGCCCTCGCAGGTCTCGCAGCGACCGCCGGCCACGTTGAACGAGAAGGTGCCGGCCGTGTAGCGCCGCTGCCGCGCCAACGGCACCTCGGCGAAGATGCGGCGGATCTCGTCGAAGGCCTTCACGTAGGTGACAGGGTTCGAGCGCGGTGACTTGCCGATCGGCTCCTGGTCCACGAGCACGACTTCGTCTAGCGCCTGCCAGCCGTCGAGCGTGTCGTACTCGCCGACCTTCTCGCCGAGGTGCTGGCGCGCCGTGTGCTCGCCGGTGAGCTGGCGCTCGAGCGCACGGAAGAGCACGTCGTGCACGAGCGTGCTCTTGCCGCTGCCGCTCACGCCGGTCACGCAGGTGAGCGCGCCGAGGGGGATCTTCACCGAGACGTCGCGCAGGTTGTGTTCGCGCGCGCCGCTGAGCGTGAGCCACTGCGGCCCCGCGCGGCGGCGCTTGTCCGGCAGCGCGATCGTGCGTGCGCCGGTCAGGAACTGCCCAGTGAGCGGGCTGTCGGCGGCGTCGCTCGTCGGCCCGCTGAATACCAACTGGCCGCCCTTCTCCCCGCTCGCGGGGCCGAGTTCGAGCATCCAGTCGCTCAGGCGGATTGCGTCGAGGTCGTGCTCGACCATCAGCACCGTGTTGCCCGTGTCGCGCAGGCGCTTGAGCAGGTCGAGCAGGCGCCCGAGGTCGCGCGGGTGCAGGCCGATGCTCGGCTCGTCGAGCACGTAGAGCGTGTCGACGAGGCGCGCGCCCAGCGAGTTGGCGAGGCCGATGCGCTGGGCTTCGCCGCCGGAGAGCGTGCGCGTGGCGCGGTCGAGCGAGAGATACGTGAGCCCGACGTCGCAGAGGAAAGCGATGCGGTCGCGGGCCTCGCGCAGGATGTGTGCGGCGATCGCCGTCTCCTGCTCGGAGAGCTGCAGCGTGTCCACCCACGCTCGCAGCAGGCCCACGGGCATCGCCTGCACCTCGGCGATCGTCTCGCCGGCCACCTTCACGTGTAGCGCCTCGGGCTTGAGACGGGCGCCGTGGCAGCTCGCACAGGTCTGCGCCGTCTGGTACTGCCGCAGGAAGACGCGGATGTACTGCTTGTACTTCTTCGCCTCGAGCGCGCGCAAGAAGGGGAACACGCCGACGTACCCTTTCGCCTTGCCGTGGAGAAGCCGCTCCTGGCTTGCGCGCGAAAGGTCGCGCCAGGGCGTGTCGAGCGGGATGCCTTCCTTGCGCGCGAACGCGGCCAGCTGCTCACGCTTGTTCTCGTAGCGCGGCTTCGTCCACGGATCGAGCGCGCCATCGTGCAGCGTCCGCTCGGGGTAGGGCACGATGAGCGCTTCGTCATACTCGAGCGTCGCCCCGAAGCCGTTACAAGTCGGACACGCCCCGCGCGGATTGTTGAACGAGAACAACTGCGGCGTCGGCGCCGGCGCGACATGCCCGGGATTCGGACAGCGGAATGAGGGCGTGAATCGCAGTGCCCCTCCCACTTCGGGCACGACCACGGCATCCCCATCCCCTTCGGAGAACGCCGTCTCAAGAGCATCCGTGAGCCGCGTCCGCGCTTCCGGGGCGATCGCGAGCCGATCCGTGACAACAAGCAACTCCTTCGCCTTCGCGAGATTCGGCTTCCCCGCATCCAGCTCATCCAGGTGCCGAACCTCCCCATCGACGATCACCCTGACGAACCCCTTCGCCCGCAGATGCTCCACGATCCGCGCGTGCACGAGCTTCGCCGACCGCGCGAACGGGAACGCGACATGCACGCGCGTCCCCTCCGGAAGCCCCATCGCCGCCGTCGCCGCTGACTCCGCCGAATCCGGCCGCAGCTCGCGGCCGCACACCGGGCAGATCGTCCGCCCGACACGCGCCCAGAGCAGCCGCAGGAAGTCGTAGATCTCCGTCGCCGTGCCGACGGTCGACCGCGACGTGCGCGTCGGGTTCTTCTGCTCGATCGCGACGGCGGGGGAGAGGCCGTCGATCGAGTCGACGTCGGGCTTCGGCATGCGCTCGAGGAACTGTCGTGCGTAGGCCGAGAGCGATTCGACGTATCGCCGCTGCCCCTCGGCATAGATCGTGTCGAACGCGAGCGAGGACTTCCCCGAACCCGACGGCCCAGTGACGACGGTGATGGCGCGGCGGGGGAACTCGAGCGAGACGTCCTTCAGGTTGTGTTGCCGCGCCCCGCGGACGACGATGCGGTCCTTCACCAGTCCCGATCGCCGAGCGGCTCGTGGTCGGGCGGGTGGGAGCCTGGCAGCGCCGTCACGTCGCCCTCGAAGATCGAGCGCGAGCGCAGCTCGGACTCGATCGAGAGCAGGA